>CBFHYB010000228.1:0-1013 GCA_965659915.1 Candidatus Thalassarchaeaceae archaeon | reverse complement strand
ACATGAGGATCTGACCAACCATCACCATCTGTGTCTAAACACCCTCCGCGGTCATGAGCAGAAAAACCCTGTAACCCAGGGCACTGATCGCCTGTCCAATCAATATTGAACCAATCAGGTTGATTATCACCATCAACGTCATGGCCGTTGAATAAACGAAGAGTTTCGTTGGCATATTGGAAATTATGATTATCCCCCCAACCATCATTATCCAAATCCTCCCATTGGTTTCCATTCAATGGATAAATATCGGTTGAAGAACCACCGCAACAATCAGATCCGTGGTTATCATAATGGCCATCTCCATCTGTATCTCTCTGTTGATGCCAATTCACTGGATTTTGGTCAGCATCTGTACTCCAACCATCTCCATCAGAGTCTTCACATCCTTTTCTGTCAACCCATGAGTTACCTCTAGTATTTTGACAAATATCAACAGCGTCTGCCCAACCATCTAAGTCTTGGTCACTACAACCGAAGTATCCCCACCTACTTCCTCTATCAAGTAAATCTGTACCACTGTTAATGCATTGGTCGGGAGTAGGACCACCGGGATTGTCCCCATATCCATCAGCATCAGCATCATTCCATTGACCACCAACACGAGGGACGTCGTCCCATGGCAGTGGCACGAAATCGCGGTCCCAATCGTTGTAAATGCGGTAACTTGTCAAACGGTTGTTTGAGTTCAAATCAAAGTGGCAAGCTACAACTCTGATTACACCTGAAGCATCAGTTTCCATATCAACACCGCAAATATCACCTGCTGCTGTTGCGGTATACACAGGCTCAACCGTTGAACCATGAATGATTGCCAATGTCATTCGCTCTACGCCTGGACCGCCATCAAAGGCTATCCAAGGAACACCATCTCCAGTACTTCCTGCGCTAAACAAATCACTTGAAAAATAACCAATTGACAAAGCCACGCAATTCGATGTACTAATGGTACAGAGTTTTGCATCAGAAGTTTGGGTTTGTTCGGTAAACAACACCATGTTTTGATTCAGAAT
>CBFHYB010000227.1:0-1025 GCA_965659915.1 Candidatus Thalassarchaeaceae archaeon | reverse complement strand
ACATTTGTTGTGCACGCAAGGAATGAACCACCTTGAATGAATAAAGGTTGATTTGGTTGGATATCAAACCACGCAATGTCTCCAGGAAGTCCCGGTGCTAGGCTAACCCAACCACCACTCGGGTCTGCTGTGAATGTGTTTAGGAAGAATGACTCTCCACCGACTGCGGCTTTCATGACTCCCTTGAAGAATCCACCTACGCCTCCGCCACCACTTCCCCCTGTTTGCATTTGTACTCCTGATTGGGCCACCATGGCTCCAGGTTCTGCTTTTATTGCCTCACCCGGATCAAGACTGATAGTCAGCATTGAAAAACTCGGGTTGAATTCTAATTGCTCTTGCATATCATCTTCACGCCGCGACATGTCTATCAAGTTTCAGTAAAATGTTTCATTTCACTTGAAAATATTTTTTGATATCAATCAGCATGGACATCGTTCACATCAAGCCAAATGACTTCACAAACGAGACCTAGTTTTTCTGCAACGCTGGGTACTGTTCTGCCTTCATCACTGTGAACCAATTCTTTGACATAAGTTCCACTTTCGCAACGGACAGTCATCTCTGCTTCATTAGGTTCAACTAATATTTCTGAAATACTCACAACTTGTCTTTTTCGTACTTTGTCAGCCCTTCTGTGTGACACTCTTTGAGGTGTTCTCTGTTCTAGTGTGACCCCTTCTAGTGAGGCGATCATTTCTTTCACGAATTCAGGGGTTAACTCAGCAGGAGATTCTATTTTCGTTTGTTCTTCAATCTCTTCAGATTGCTCATCACTTTCAGTTGTAGTTTCTGCAATGACGTGTGGATCTGGTCCATATTTGAAACGAATAGTGTATGATTTTTCAGCAGCAGTTCCTTTGATTCTTGCAACTTCTGAGCGGCGGGATGCTCGTAGTTCACTGATTTCAACAGAGCCAGCCGATGTGGCATTAACCAACTCGGTTAATTCACTCAGGTCTGCATAACGACGGAGTGGTGATTTAAATTCGATTACAAATGGCCTCCCTCTACCTAGGCATCGC
>CBFHYB010000226.1:0-1028 GCA_965659915.1 Candidatus Thalassarchaeaceae archaeon | reverse complement strand
GAGTCGTTGAATCAGCGGCCAATATTGCTGTTGACCTAGGGGTTCCATCAGCAGTTGTAGGAACTACCTTGGCAGCAATTGGCACTTCAGTTCCAGAACTAGCAGTTGCAATTTTAGCTGCACGAAAGAGCACTGGGGTCGCTGTTGGAACTCTAATCGGCTCAAACATCACCGACCCGCTTCTATCTGTAGGATTAGCCGCATTAGTAAATCCAATTACGGTTTACAACACAAGTCTATTCTATCAACTAATATTCCCTGCAACTCTGTTTTGTACAGCACTTGCATTGGTATTCATGTGGACTGATTTCAAGTTCAACCGTCAAGAAGGTGGAATTTTAATCAGTTGCTATGCTGTTTTCATAATGTTACTTTACTATCTTACCTAGCGTTGACCCCGCGGCAAATAAATGCCAATAGTAAAGGCAGAATGGCCTCTCCCCCAAACATGGTCGAGTTCTCTCTGTCTGAGGAAGAAGAGATGTTACGTGACCTTGCTCACGAATTTGCAGAGACTGAACTACGCCCAAACTCAGAGCACTGGGACAATAATCGGGAATACCCGCGTGATGCAATTCGCCTATGCCACGAAACCGGTCTAACCAATTTACACATCCCTGAATCCTATGGTGGAATGGGTATGGGGGTGATGGCAGAAGTGATAGTTCAAGAGGAACTTGCATGGGGCGACCCAGGATTTGCAACTGCAGCCTACGCCAATGGTTTGACCGGCGCACCTATCATCACAGGTGGAACTGAGGAACAGAAAGAAAAGTACCTTGGAATGTTGGTCAACGATGGCGCACTTTGCTCATATTGTGTTACCGAACCAGTAGCTGGAAGTGACGTACAAGGAATAAATGCAAATGCAGTACTGGATGGTGATCACTACGTACTTAACGGTACAAAAATGTTCATCACTGGAGCAAAATTTGCAGATTGGTTTTTTGTTCTGGCATACACCGATAAGGAGGCTGGCTACAAAGGAATGTCAGGCTTCATCGTTGAATCTAATTGGGAAGGAGTCA
>CBFHYB010000225.1:0-1068 GCA_965659915.1 Candidatus Thalassarchaeaceae archaeon | reverse complement strand
GAGACTTATGCAGACAATATTATCATCGGTTTTTGTCGTTTGGATGGGGCAACAGTTGGAATTGTCGCCAATCAGCCAAAAGTTCTTGCAGGTTGCCTAGATATTGATGCCAGTATAAAGGCGGCACGTTTCATTAGAACATGTGATTGCTTTAACATCCCGTTGCTTACCATCGTTGATGTCCCAGGTTTTCTACCCGGTACAGTTCAAGAGTGGGGCGGGATAATTCGCCATGGCGCAAAATTGCTCTATGCTTACGCTGAGGCCACCGTTCCAAAAATGACTGTAGTTACTAGGAAAGCCTATGGTGGTGCATATTTGGCAATGTCTTGCAAACATTTGCGTTCTGATTTCAATGTTGCATGGCCAACTGGTGAGTTGGCAGTAATGGGTGCTGATGGTGCTGTGAACATCATCCACCGTCGAGAACTAAAAGTTGCTGAAGATAAAGAAGATACACACCAAACATTGGTGTCTGAATACAAGCGTAAATTTGGTGACCCATACGTTGCTGCACGCAATGGTTGGCTTGATGATGTAATAGAACCTCAAGAAACAAGAATCAGACTCATTAGGGCATTGCGATTACTCAGGAATAAGCGGGAATGGACACCACCCAAAAAGCACGGTAATATTCCATTGTGAATAGCATTCAAACAATATCCAACCCGTGTGAAATAAATCAGTTGAGTAATTTCATGTGTTCTCATTGCGCTTCATCATTGTGAGAATAAGAGCGCCTCCACCTAGCAAGAGGAACACTCCTGCGATAATAAAAGCAAGTCCACTTAGGCCACTTGTTGAACCACCACTTGAAAGTCCTGTATCATTAGGGTCGGCCTTTTCAATCCAATAAGTTGATTCCTCACTAGTAGAGGTTCCATCATTGACACGGAGATTCAATTTATGGTCACCATACGAGAGTTCGTGAGCAAGAAGGTCTGCTTGGCACTCAAATCGGTTTGCACTCTCTTCAGCGCACGAAGGGGTAATTCCCTTCCAATCGCCATCATTCCACGAATATTCAATTAGCCAAGGCCCATCGTTGTCAACATCACTGATATCTAA
>CBFHYB010000224.1:0-1068 GCA_965659915.1 Candidatus Thalassarchaeaceae archaeon | reverse complement strand
AGCAGTTCCTGTAATGCATCTACTAGGTGGACCTAAATTCCAAGCGCAATTACGCCGATTAACGCCGAAATGAAACCTGCTTTAGCCTGATGCTTGGTTTCAAATCGTTGAAATAGTATCACAAACACGGATGATTTAGAGGGAACACTGGGTTCCCTGAATGAAACAAGTGAAACGGCGTGAAAATAGGAGAAGACAATAATAGTCACAATACTGAGTTGAAATCGGGGTATGATGCCTCGCAGTCCATCGATTTGATGGGTTTCTCCTCAGTTCTCTTCGCCCCTAAGATTACTAAGTTTAGTGCATGCTTTACTGGTAGTCTTGCACCCCCGCAATCCCAGAGATTGTTATCCCAGCGCGCTGGGGCTGTCCTGGAAAGAGAGAACAGCGGGTTCTCTGCAAACTAAAAAAAAGGAGATATGAAAATATGAATAGAAAAAACCTGAGTGTGTTGGTCGCACTATTGATGATCTTGATGTCAGCATCTGCTGCATCAGGTGACGGAACCGACCCCCTTGACCCTTCCGACGGAGGGGCTGATTGGGACGGCGATGGATTGACCAACGCTGAAGAGCAGACACATGGAACAGATATGACGAATGCAGACTCCGACGGAGACGGTCTACCAGATGGATGGGAAGTGGCTAATGGCCTCAACCCTAATTCTGCTGGCGATGCCAATGCAGACCCCGACGGTGATGGTCTAACGAACGCCCAAGAATACGCGCGGGGTACTAACCCTAACAGCGCTGACACTGACGGCGACGGACGACCTGACAGCACAGATCCGTTCCCGAACGACCCTAATGACGGCGAGTACTCGGACTCTGACGGTGACGGTATACCCGACGCCTACGATCCTGATTACCAGCAACCAGAAGATGGCAGCGGAAACGGTGGCACCTCTGGCGGCGGTGGCTCAGACCAAGATGGTGAAGGCGAAGGTCAAGGACAAGGTCAAGGCCAAGGTCAAGGCCAAGGTCAAGGACAAGGTCAAGGTCAAGGCCAAGGTCAAGGCCAAGGTCAAGGCCAAGGTCAAGGCCAAGGTCAAGGCCAAGGTCAAGG
>CBFHYB010000223.1:0-1073 GCA_965659915.1 Candidatus Thalassarchaeaceae archaeon | reverse complement strand
GAATCGCACATGAGTGGGTGTCACCAATTGCGATCGAGTCAGCAGTGTTACCTCCAAATGAAACACTCTTTGGTGAAGTTTGCATTACATTATTCCCAATACCAAGTTGGCCATTATTATTAGAACCCCAGCACTTTACAGATGAATCATCTAAAATGGTACATGAATGATTTCCACCCGCAGCAATGCTTGTAGCAGTTCTCCCCTCTCCAAGAGAAAGTGTCACAGGACTATTTTGACTCGCAGTATCTCCTAATCCCAATTGGCCGAAATTATTCTTGCCCCAACACTCTAGAGACCCTTCATCTAAGATTGCACAAGAGTGGAGACCTCCAGCAGACATTGTATCTGCGTATATTTTTTCATTGTACAATTCCCAACCAAAAGTTGCGTTGTCTCCTGATTGCCACGAGCGACGATAAAATTCTGCAGTAATTGGATATGAGGTATCACTATTGTATACTTCTGTTTCATCAAAATTGATTTGATTCAAAGTCATGTCTCTAAGTGGGGCTTCTACATTAAATGTGTAAGATATCATATCATCAGATGGGTCTGCATCATTATCTGTGAACATGAAAAAGATAGTATGAATCCCCGTAAGGGATGGCTGATACATATTTACGAATGAGACATTCGCCGTTTGATAACCGGATAATGAACTTGTGCTAGAAAATCCTTCACTGGTACCCCCTGAGCATGCAATCTGAGCGGTATGGTCCCCCGAACATATTTGCCAACTAATTTGCCGAGATGAATGTGATGAGAATAAATCGTTCTTAATTTGCACTTTTGGAGAGATAAATGATGTATCTCTATCATAAGTTGCGCCTTCAATTGGCTCAATTCCCGAAATTATGCTTAAATCACCAGAAACTACAGCGCTTGCAGTAGGGGTAAATGCTGTAAAAGAGGCTAAAATCATAGAAAATACTAGCAATTTAGCATAGACTCGCGCGCCCGTCCTATCCCTCGCGCCCCCACGCATGAGAGGACCTAAAACATGGGAGCCGTAAATAGCAAACGGAAGTTAGACAGGAAAACTGGTTCATTCAGCCCTTTGATGCCCACGG
>CBFHYB010000222.1:393-1089 GCA_965659915.1 Candidatus Thalassarchaeaceae archaeon | reverse complement strand
AATCGCTAAGAAGGTAGTCGGCATATCTTCAGTGTTAACGAGTTTCTTCCAGGCAGAGCAAATGAAAGGCCAAATCATCATTCCAAATAATGAGTATATCAGAACAATATCAAAAATTGCAACGATCAGGGCAAAGAAAAATCTTGGTGCATTCATTGAGATAACAGAGAGCGTTGCACCTCCACCACTTGCCCCAATAACCAGCATTGATATCCCAACAACAGTTGACGTCAGTAATCCGCCGCGCAGCGGATTGCGAGTTACAGAGTGAAGTGCTGGCAGATAGATGTCAATCAAATGATATGCCAATACTGCCAAACCAAAGAAGACTCCATACATCGGATTGACTCCCTTCAACATCATGATTCCCATCATGCAAATAGCGGATGCAAAAGCACCACCAATGCGGTATTCAATCCCTTTCTCAGCAACTAATTTAGCGTTGATTAAAACAATCAGAACAACAAATATTGCAATTGTTGGTTCGGTATAGGCCCTTCCTGTTGAGAAAACAAATGTTGGATAAATTGCAATTAATGCAGCAGCTCTTCTACCATTTCCTTCAGAGAACATTCCGTATGCAATTCCCCCGAGGCCAATTAGCAACAAGGTAAGTGCAATAGCCAATCCCCTAACACCCATTTCTCCAAGAGAAGATGGGGCTAGAGATAGAGTCCATTCATCGTTAGAAGGTGC
>CBFHYB010000222.1:0-383 GCA_965659915.1 Candidatus Thalassarchaeaceae archaeon | reverse complement strand
CGTAATCAGGGTCACTTGCTAAATTGTCAATTGGTCGTGTGTGACCCCAAACAAGACTCCCATCATCATCTTCAGCAAGGCGAGTATGGGTGTCTACTCCTAATTCGCTGGAAAATGCAGTAAACACATTGAGTAGAATACCACCAATCAGTAACCATTTCCAGAACTGCTTGTTATCAACAAATGACCACCAAGCCGTCGCCGATTCATCGGAAGAATCGGCATCATCTGTTGCTTCCACAATTTTAGGCTGAGGTTAGACTGCAATTGAGCCTTCGGCTCAATCAGAAATCAAAAAGTGAGGTTTGCCCACCTGAGCGTAATCTGCCAGCAGCTTCCATTCGATTCAGTGCTCTACCAATTCGGCGCTCAGAGAAGTCGTG
>CBFHYB010000221.1:0-1111 GCA_965659915.1 Candidatus Thalassarchaeaceae archaeon | reverse complement strand
TGGATATTCAATGAAACAGATGCAGAAAATTATGTCCGTCAAGCAAATCCTCAGAACATTTCCCATTCTGCAAATGTTAGGACTCTCGTATTAGATGGGCCGCGTCAACCTGATGGTTCAATCTCTAGTACCCAGACACTTTGGGTAGGAACTGCAGGAGGTGTGCATCAATTTTCCCTATTAGATGAGGCCGACCCTTCCATTGCTTTCTCTAGAGACCGCATGCAGAATGATGAATACGATTTAGAAGGCGCCAATGATATTCATGCGATATTACCACTTGGTGATGAGATATTAATTGGTTCAAGGTATGGTACTTGGACTTTAGATGGTGACCACGCTAGAGCATTGGGGATTGATGAACAACAAACAAGAATTCCAGGTTTTGTCACTGAAATTATAGTGATGGATGTGCTTGGTAATGATACCGTATTCGCTGGGTTACATCCGGGTAGGTATTCCAATCGTATGCTGATAAATCCGTTTAGTAACGACTCAGACCTTGATGGGATGCCAGATGGTTGGGAGAATGCTCACGGCCTTGACCCAACAGACCCATTTGACAGAGATGAGGATTTAGATGTAGATGGAATCAATATCAATCCGTATGAGGATGATTTGATTGACCATAATTGGACAAATTTAGATGAATTTAGGTATATTGCTAGCACCCCTGAAGGGTGGAATGGTACTGACCCAAGGTTATCTGACACCGATGGTGATGGTTTGCTTGATGGTTCTGAATACTGGGGTTGGTTCTATGATGAAACCAACTTCACTTGTCACTATGAGATAGGTGAATATGTATGCGACCAAACTGAAGGCGATGCTGCTGCTCAAGTATACGCTGTTGGCTACCCCGGTACTCAGGCTAGTGGTGGTACTGATCGCTCCACTGATCCTACAAATTCAGATACAGATGGAGATGGAATGCCAGATGGTTGGGAAATTGCCAACCGCCGATGGATTGGTACTGAGTTCCATGGAGGTAATGAGTGGTCACTTGACCCTCGAGATCCTACAGATGCAAATGAAGATGCAGATAGCGACGGGCTGTCTAATCTGTGTGAATATCAATGGGAATTACTGTTACAAGCAGCATTAACCGATG
>CBFHYB010000220.1:0-1143 GCA_965659915.1 Candidatus Thalassarchaeaceae archaeon | reverse complement strand
CGTGGAAATTGAGATACAGGCGCGTACGATGGCATTTCAACAGCAACTTTCCTCGGCTTATCAGGGTTCATTATTGATAGAAGTGCAAACAGAAGGGATTGGCTCACACCATGTCCTCCTGCTACCTGAGTTGGTTTTACTCCCTCGCGCTCCGCCACCCATTGACGAGCGTCAAGTGCCTTCTTAGTGAACGGATTTGTTAGGTCTGCTGGCATTTTTCCACCGGATAATTTCTCCCAATCCCAGGGGTGGTGGAAACCAGATTGTGTCAAGTCATGGCTTACCCCTGCTTGTAATCTAGGGACATACCACTCCAAGTAGTCAACGGAGGGGAATTCGCCACCACCCACTGATTCGCCGAGGTTTGGTGAGAGTGGGTGGTCTTCCATCAGATTGTGGAATATGTTTCAGAACATGAAACCTCGCACTCAATTTCTTTGGTAACTGAAACCGTGAATCTACAGTAATTGTTCAACGTGAACGTAATTTTGAGAGCAGCCTTAGGAGTTCAAGGTAAAGCCAGACTAATGTGATCATCAATCCAAACGCTGCATACCATTCAAGGTGCTTCGGTGCACCTTGTTCAACCCCCTTCTCTATGAAATCGAAATCCATCACGAAGGTGAGGGATGCAACTCCAATTACAATTAAAGAGAATCCTATTCCAATTATACCATTACCATGGATGTATGGGATTTGGTATGGGGTAGCAAGTGCTAGAATGAATGATACCATGTAAATCATGAAAATAGCACCCATTGCTGAAGCAACCCCAATTCTGAAGTTTTCAGTTGGGGCGATGAGGCGTGCGCGGTAGATTACTAGCATTACTACGAATAATCCGAATGTAAGAGCGATGGCTTGCAGAATAATGCCGCTGTACATCGATTCAAATATTCCAGACACTGGTCCGAGCACTAATCCCTCAAAAGCAGCGTAAATAGGTCCAACATAAACTGCATATTGTTTGTCGATGAACCACATAGAAAATGCTGCAATCAAAGAACCAATCACTCCTATAAAGAAGAAAATGGTTCCTAAAGCTGGGTTATTAACCATTGAAATCCAAGAAAATGTTGCTGTGACAACACATATTCCGAGTAGCAACATGGTCTTATTGGCCACGCCCTCAAGAGTCATTCT
>CBFHYB010000219.1:0-1174 GCA_965659915.1 Candidatus Thalassarchaeaceae archaeon | reverse complement strand
GAGACATGATCGCCGATGGAACCAATCCAATCGATTGGGATACTGATGGGGATTGGCTCAATGATTGGTTTGAAATTGAGAATGATATGCTTGATGGGATACGTGGAAACGGGCCATCTCCAATTCGCTACGATGATCGTACTACAAACAGTGGTTGAAAGCATTAAATTTTGTAAATTTTTGCTCATTGATTTTGTCAATAATGGGTGCGTTGAAAAACCTTCCAAAATGATATCAAAAAACCCTATTGACATCTGGCCGTAGGCCAGAGTCACCTTTGACCTAGTGGGGGAGATTTGATAGGTGGGGGGATTTTGTGATAAGGTGAGGGAACGCCATGTCTAGTGAAGTAAACAGAAGACATATTCCTTCAATGCTAGTTCTAATATTTCTTCTTTCTTCGCTGGCGCCTTTGCTTGACTTCACAAGTGATGTTGCTGAAGCGTCAGGTGGTCAAAGGCACATTTACACATTTACAGATGGTTCTAATGAGGCAGTAGCCCTCTATCAAAGTGGCCAAAAAGCAACAAATGTCAAAGTTTCTTTACCAAGAGGAGCAGAAGTTACTGCTGTAGAGATGACTCTTTCAGGGGCTTCTTCAACAGGTTGGAATCAAATTCAACAAACCTCTAGAGCAGATTGGATGGCTGGAGATTCAGTTGATACAGACTCACGTTCGGACTCAATATCTCTAGGTCTTGCCTCTTCAACCCTTAATTTTTCATCGCATCAAATTGATGAAACGCCAACTTCCGGAAATGCTTGGAATGACAATGGTTCTTTTTCAATTCGTCAACCTCATACATCTAATGCCTCAGAAACAAGATTCAATCCTCAGAGAACAGTCACCTCACCATTTGGTAATCAAGGTGCAGGAGCAACTTTGAACTACCGCGGTTGGACTTATGTTTCGACATTTGCCTCAACCACACTTAACCAAGTGGTGAAAAAAACATATCCTAACAACCTCAGTACCGCCTCCAGCGTTGCGATAGTTGAGGGGAACTGTAACATCCCCTCTCCTACAGGTTCAACCTGGGGCGCATACTACGGATTCAGAGATTGGACCATCGGTGATGACGAGAAGTTGTATGCAATTCTTGGATTGAACAGGCAATCCGCCTCAATTAGTGAATTAGTGATGGTGATTCTAGATATTCGCTACGAAGATGTG
>CBFHYB010000218.1:0-1232 GCA_965659915.1 Candidatus Thalassarchaeaceae archaeon | reverse complement strand
TGTTTTTCACAAGGTCGCCATCAGTGTCATCAATACATCCATCATGGTCGGTATCCCACCCTGTTGAGTCTTCATTTATACAGTTGTCATCAGGATCATCATAACCGTCACCATCAGTGTCATCAATACAACCATCACCATCATTATCCCAACCGCTGGCATTCTCAAACAAGCAATCATCAGATGCATCCATTACACCATCTCCATCACTATCTCGCTCGGTCGCTGAACATCCGGTAGAATCTACAACTTCACCTTGAGGTGTGTCTGGGCAATGGTCTGGATTGGTTCCTTGAGGGTTATCACCGTATCCATCTCCATCACGGTCAGCCCACTGAGTCTGATCGCTAGGGAAGGCATCGGCATTATTTCCTTGTGGATTATCACCATAGCCATCTCCATCTTGGTCAGCCCACTGAGTACCATCTGATGGGAAAGCATCTGGGTTGTTTCCTTGCGGGTTATCACCATATCCATCTCCATCTTGATCGGCCCATTGGGTACCATCTGTTGGGAAAGCATCGGCATTGTTTCCGTTTGCATTATCACCATAGCCATCTCCATCTTGGTCAGCCCACTGAGTTCCATCTTGAGGGAAGGCATCTGGGTTGTTACCGGCTGGGTTATCACCCCATCCATCACCATCTCCATCAGACCATTGAGTGCCATCAGTAGGGAAAGCGTCTCCGTTAGTCCCGCTTGAATTGTCTCCGTATCCATCACCATCACTATCCCACCACTGGGAAGGGTCAGTTGGCCAAAGGTCGCCACCCGTTACGTTTGAGTTGTCACCATAACCATCCCCATCAGTATCTGACCACTGATTTGGGTCTGTAGGGAATGCGTCACCGTTCGTGCCGCTGGGATTGTCTCCGTACCCATCACCATCGCTGTCAACCCACTGGCTCGCATCGTTCGGCAACAAGTCACCATTGTCTCCAACACCGTCACCATCGCTATCGACCCACTCATTAGGGTCATTGGGGAAAGCGTCTGCATTTGTTCCGTTAGGGTTGTCACCGTAACCATCTCCATCGGTGTCGGACCACTGACTTGAATCAGTTGGGAATGCATCAGAATTGTTTCCAGATGCGTTATCCCCATATCCATCACCATCTGAATCCTGCCATTGAGTTGCGTCAAATGGGAAGGCATCTTGTGCATCATTTACGCCATCATTATCTGAATCGCGCTGGGTTGCTGCACAACCATAAATGTCAACAGTCGCATTT
>CBFHYB010000217.1:0-1251 GCA_965659915.1 Candidatus Thalassarchaeaceae archaeon | reverse complement strand
CTGATGGAGATGGATACGGTGATTATGAATATGGTAACGGTGGCGACGGGTGTCCAAATGTATGGGGTGATTCCCTCATTGATTTGCTAGGTTGTGTTGATTCTGACGGGGATGGTTGGTCTGACCAAGGAGATGCTTTACCACAAGATAGTACACAATGGTTAGACAGGGATGGAGACCATTACGGCGACAATGATGGCCCGAATGCAACAAATGTTGATGCATTTCCAAGTGATGGTACACAGTGGTCCGATTCTGATGGCGATGGCCATGGAGATAATCCATATGGCACAGAAGGTGATTGGTTTCCAAACGACCCCACACGTTGGGCCGATTCTGACCGTGATGGCGTGGCTGACGAGGATGATGACTTCGTAAATGATGCTAGTCAATGGCTTGATTCTGACAATGATGGTCATGGAGATAACCCAGCTGGTAATCAACCAGATAGTTTCCCAAACAACCCATATGAATGGATTGATACTGATGGTGATGGAATCGGGAATAATGATGATGCATTCCCCTTTGATTCCTCTCAAAATACTGATAGAGATGGAGATGGTTATGGTGATAATCTCGCAGGACGTTTACCTGACCTATTCCCAGATAATCCAACACAGTGGGAAGATATTGATGGTGATGGACTTGGTGACAATCAATCTGGTACGGCAGCCGACCCATATCTGAATGACTATGACAACGATGGATACAATGACAGCATTGACATTCTTCCTAAACTTGCAAGTCCCGGTGACCTTGACAATGATGGTTGTCTAGATGAAGAAGACACATTTCCACTGGATTACAAGGAATGTTCAGACTTTGATGGTGATGGTGAAGGTGACAATGCTGATACCGATGATGATAATGATGGTTGGACAGATGTTGATGAGGACCGTCAAGAAACAGATCCATTAGATCCATTAGATTATCCAATTGAAGCATTCCAGTTGATGGTTCCAGGAACAACCATTGGTTTGGATGGTTGGGATTTGATTGGAATCTTTGGTGGTGTTCCACTATTCGCTTGGATTGCTTTTGGCTTGGTAACACGCAATAGAAGATGTCTTGAATTTGAGGTGATGCTGAGTGAAGCACGCACCAAGCAAGAATTGGAGGATATTGCCCTAAAGGCAGAGCATGCTCTCATGATTCGCTTGCTTGGGCCCCACCAAGGAATTAGACTTGAGCGGCTTCGTGCTGAGTTAGATGACGCTCTTGATGGTGAAGGACTGAACTTTAATGAAAATC
>CBFHYB010000216.1:0-1258 GCA_965659915.1 Candidatus Thalassarchaeaceae archaeon | reverse complement strand
TAGCGATGGCGAAACAAGTTCGTTTGGAATGTGATTTGAGGGTCCGAGTTGTACTCGGTCCACACCCTGCTGCCTGGGTTCATCAGTGTGCGGCCTTAGGTGTTGAAGAATCAAATGATTTACACCTTCAAGCGGTTGAATTAGCAATTGAATTTTGTGAAGAAAATTTAGCAGTCGGAGTTGGTGAAATAGGACGCCCTCACTGGGATGTTGGTGATGATGTGTTAAATCAGGCTGATGAGATTTTGATTGAAATGCTTTCAATGTGTAAAAAGGCAAATGTTCCTGTTCAACTTCATCTTGACGCGAATGGTGAAAAAACCAACCGTGAAATTGCTAAGATTTGTGACCACGTAGGATTCCCTAGATTTGGTGCAATTCACCATCATGCAGAAGCAAATATCAGTAAAAAATTCACACATGGGTTGACATCCTCAGTAGTAGTTGGCCGTGATTCAATCAAGGATATTTCTGATACTATATGGCAAAATGAAGGTGGTTTTCTCATGGAAACCGATTACATGGATGACCCACGAAGACCCGGTGCAGTACTAGGTCCAAAGACCGTACCTCGTAGAACCCAAACACTTGCAACTTCTCTAATTGGCAGAGGATTGGATGCAGAAGCGGTATTGAGCGCTATTCATATCGATCTACCCGAGGCTTTGTATGGAGAATATGAGTGAAGCCACACCATCATAATTTGATTAAATTTGAACACGTTATGTAAAATCCCTCATTTTCACAATTTCAACAAGAGTTCTACCCGACCTACGGTCGGAATTTTGATATTTGTACCAAAAAGAGGGTGTATGGGGCACATTTTTGGGATAATTACATCCCTTCGTGAATGACGCTCTTGGTTCACAGAGTGGGCAAAGGTCTTGAAGGCGTCTTCGCCGGCGAACCGATGTTGGTAGGAACAGGTGCTTTTATGTTGGAACTAAAGGGAAAAACTGCACTAGTATTCGGTGTGGCTAGCGAAGAAAGCATTGCATGGGCAATTTGCGAGCAATTATCAGCAGCTGGATGCAAGTTAATTCTTGGTTTTCAGAAGAGATTTATGAGCCGTGTATTTCAATTGAAAGAGAAGTTAGACAATATTGAAGCATTTTACCCAATTGATGTTGAAACAAATGAATTAACAGCCGAATTTTTCACAGAGTGGCAAAATGCAAACCCTGGTGCAAAAGCAGACATCGTCATTCATGCCATTGGATTTGCGCCGCGTCCATGTTTTGATCGACCAGTGTTATTC
>CBFHYB010000215.1:0-1279 GCA_965659915.1 Candidatus Thalassarchaeaceae archaeon | reverse complement strand
TTGGGAATCATGAATGCCATACCAGAATAACATACGAGCAGTAAATGATAGAGCCCAATTACCAAAACCATGCATACCTGACATACTACCTTCTTCAGCTCTTTTTAGACGATCACAGGTGATGAATTCCAAATCTTCTTCAACCAGTTTCCGTACTAATCCCGGTACTTCTTCACCAGGATATGTGCAGTCAGCGTCCATTGTTACGATAATTTCGCCGGGTGCCATAGCAAACCCTGTTCGATATGCTCTACCGTAACCCTTGCGTGGCTCAAGATATACTTGTGCGCCTTCTTGCTCAGCCAATTCTCTTGTTTTGTCTGAGGAATTTCCATCAATGATTAAGAAATCAAGTTTTTCACACCATCCATCAGAGGGTACAGACCGAATCGTATCAACGATTGCAGCCTCTTCATTACGGGTAGGTATAACCACAGTCACATGCACTGGTAGTGTATCAGACATCTCTGTCACCAAACCGCCGACTGACCCATCTCTCTTGAAAGGCTCTATTGGATGAACTGTCAAGGAATCGCTTGAAAACGATGGCCTAAGTGGCCGTTATGCCTGAAATGGTAACGGAGGTGAGAAAATGCACGTGGCGATGTTGTCTGGGGAGTATCCGCCCCGTTGGGGCGGGATGGGCTCAACTGTCTTTCATCTTTCAAGTGCGTTAGCAAAAATGGGCCACAAGGTGACGGTGATAACGCGCCGCGATTCTCAGGCTATAAAGAATCCATCTTTGATTCCTAAACTAGATGGCGTGAATGTTGTGATGGTGAAATGGGCAAAAATTCCAATGGCGTTCACACGATCGTATGGCCGACATGCGCTCAAAGAATTGTTACGACTTCACAAGGTTGATCCTGTTGATGCGGTACATGTACATGCGCCGATGATTTCATGGACAGCGAAACAATTTGCTCAAGTACGGGCTGAAATAGGTAATGTGACTACAACTTTGCATGGATCATGGCTTGGTGAGAGGGATGGAATGCTGAGGGCAGCAAAATATGGTGAGTCTGCAACGTGGAAGAACCCCAATGATTTGGCGATTCTTTTGTCGGCTAAACATTATGCAAAATATGAGCGCGCAGCTGTGCGCGGTTCAACGGTGTGTGTTGCTAATTCAGAGGCTACAAAAAGAGACTTTGAAGAGCGATATAACCCACCACAAAATTGGCGTGTTGAAGTGGTACGATGGGGTGTTGATATTGACATGTTCCGTCCGCAAAATCATGATGATGAAGATTCACAATTAGCACATGAAAAAATGCGT
>CBFHYB010000214.1:0-1282 GCA_965659915.1 Candidatus Thalassarchaeaceae archaeon | reverse complement strand
CAATGGGCCCTCCTTATGACTCAAGTGCTCCTCCACAAACTCTCGATATGGCGGCTGCCTTCGGGGCTATTGGGATGACGCCATCTGATGATAGCACCGCAACAGAAGAGGAAACTCCTGAAGAAGAACCGGAACCGGAACCGGAACCGGAACCCGAACCTGAAGAAGAACCAGAATCATCTGGGCCTACTGTTGAGCACAAAGAAGCAGACCCACGTGACGATGTAGAGGTTGAAGTTGTTGAAATCGGAGAATTATCTCCGCTCCGAAAGCCCTTGCGAAACGCGGCACCACCCCCTGCAGAACCAGTACTAGAAACTCCAGTTTTGGAAGCAGCAAGTGAGATGGGCGACTCAAAGTTAGTTGGCCATATAGTGCCACACACTCATTGGGATAGGGCTTGGTACCTTCCTTTCCAGCAGTTTAGATACAAATTGGTTGAAATGGTTGATGACCTTCTTGATTTAATGGAGACTAATCCAGAATCTTTTCCTACTTTTGAGTTGGATGGGCAAACAGTAGTCATTGAAGATTATTTGGAGGTTCGTCCTGAAAATCGTGAAAGATTGATTTCACTTGTTGAATCGGGCCGATTGTCAATTGGCCCTTGGTATGTTCTACCTGATGAATACATTGTAGGTGGTGAAGGACTTGTTCGCAATCTAATCGCTGGTAAGCGTGTAGCATTAGCTCATGGTGGATGCTCGGAAGTCGGATATGTCCCTGATCCATTTGGCCATGTTGGGCAATTACCCGCAATCCTTCAAGGATGCGGGCTTGACACTTTCATATTCACTCGCGGTGCTGGACCTTGGGTAGCAGAAGAAGCCAAAGGAATCTTCTATTGGCAAGCTGCTGATGGTGAAACCGAAGTTTTGGCAATCAAGCAGATTCCAGACTATCCAAATCTAATGGCATGGGGCTTTGAAGATAGGCCACTTGACCCAAAAAACTCACCCAATATCAACATAGATACAGCAATGGCAAAAATGGAAAGATTGCTTGATATGGCTAAAAAAACCTACAATTGGCGACCAGAAGATATGTTGTTTGGACAAGGTAGCGACCATACTGCACCACAAACAACCTTGCCGAAATTAATCACTGCTGCTAACGACCATTTCGGCAAAAAGATTCAATTCAAACATTCATCATTTTCTCAATTCACAGGCGATTTGAAGTCATGGATTGGACGTAAGAAAATACATCGATATCAAGGTGAGTTACATGATGGTTGGGATCGTAACATCCTATCAGGTGTGTTTAGTGCAAGGATGTACTT
>CBFHYB010000213.1:704-1283 GCA_965659915.1 Candidatus Thalassarchaeaceae archaeon | reverse complement strand
AATAAAGCAATTGACATGGGTGCAATTGTTGATGAAAGTCAGCGAAAAACGATTGAAGATTTGTGTAAATTAGGATGTGATGAAGGAGGAGAGATGTGGCAACCCTCAACCGAACTACCTGAGCAAGGATGTTTCTTCCCACCTACGCTTTTCACCAACGTATCACCATCCTCAACTATTGTGCAAGAAGAAGTCTTCGGGCCAGTTCTAGTTTCACTGACATTCCGTAACCACAAGGAGGCTATCTCCTTAGCCAACAACACACGATATGGGCTTGCAGGTAGCGTTTGGAGTCAAGATATTGACACAGCCCTAGAAGTTGCAAGATCTATCCGAGCCGGTGCTATTTGGGTTAATTGCACCAATCAATTTGATGCAAATGCAGGATTTGGTGGTTACCGTGAATCTGGATTTGGTAGAGAAGGTGGCCGCGAAGGAATGTATGCTTACATGCGGCCACTTACAAATGGAACAAAAACCGAAAAAATGGTTGCCGGGGGAGAACAAAAATCCGCCGCCAACCCTTCTTCAAATGACGTAGACACGGTTGACCGTACTGCAAAAATGTACATCGGTGGA
>CBFHYB010000213.1:0-694 GCA_965659915.1 Candidatus Thalassarchaeaceae archaeon | reverse complement strand
CACAATGGATGTCACAGGTCCTTCGGGAACTGTCGGACAGGTTGGCAGAGGAAATCGCAAAGATATTCGCGATGCCGTTGAAGCTGCTAGCGGAGTAACGAAATGGGCTACAACCAATGCTCACACCCGCTCTCAAATCCTATACTACATCGCTGAGAATCTAGAACAGAGAAGTGCTGAATTTGCAAGCCGCATAAGCGCTATGACTGGATTAAACACCGAAGAAGCAGAATCTGAAGTTGCAAATGCAGTTTCAGAATGGTTCCGCTGGGCCGCATGGGCTGACAAGTATGATGGAGCTGTACATGAGACAACAATGCACGGTTTGGTCTTGGCATTGAATGAACCATTGGGAGTGGTAGGGGTAATCTGCGGAGATGAAAGCCCGCTTTGCGGATTCACAAGGTTAGTTGCCCCACTTATTGCCATGGGGAACTCTGTAATCGCTGTACCATCAGAAAGCAACCCTTTGGCTGCTACTGACCTATACCAAGTACTCGAAACCTCTGACTTACCACCTGGTGTTCTCAACATTGTAACTGGAATTCATTCGGAATTTGTTCCTGCTCTTGCTGCTCATGATGGCGTTGATTCAATGTGGGTAGGTGCTGGAGATGTTGATGAAGTACAAATCGCCAGTGTCAGCAATATGAAGAGAGTCTGGAAAGTGAACATGGATGCTAGCGGAGATGAA
>CBFHYB010000212.1:0-1378 GCA_965659915.1 Candidatus Thalassarchaeaceae archaeon | reverse complement strand
ATGAATAATGGCCAAAGGATTGAAACTGATTCAGTCCATATAGGAACCACACACACAAAGAACCCAACCTGCATCAACGCCTTTCCTGGGTCCTGTTCTTTTGCCATTGAACTGCGGAATGGGTATACCATCATGAACTTGTGCTTGCAAAAATGTTAGGCCATACCACCTATTGGCCTATGCGTGGAAGAGCAATCAAGCCTTGTCGTCTGCTTTGGTGAAGCGATGCTAAGACAATCTCAAGATGAGAATGGAGAGAGTCAAATCACCCCCGGTGGAGCTGAATACAATGTTGCTTGTGCCCTGGCTAATCTAGGAAATTCTGTGAAGTGGGTAACTTCACTGCCTACGGATAAATCCGCCGAACTGATAACACAACCAGCCATCAAAAGCGGAGTTAAGTTGACAATAATTACCTCTGAAAACCCAGTTGGTGAATATCGAGTAGTCAAGGAAGAAAAAACAGTGCAATACAATAGAGCGGATTCAGCGTTTTCACATTTGAAATCAGGTGATATTGAATGGCGCCAAGAAATCAATGGTGCCCGCTGGCTTGTGACAAGTGGTATTACACCGCTTCTTGGAGAAGGACCGAAGGCCAATTGGGCGGCAGCAATGACATTCGCTGAACTTGACGGCACGCTGGTAGCCCTAGATCTGAACCATCGCCAAGCACTCGGTACTTTTGAAGAACTTTGGAGTGAGGTGGAGCCGCGATTACGACAAGTTCACCTGCTAGTGTTATCACCAGAAAACTTGCTTACTTTGACAGGACAAAGTAGCCCGGAAATGTTGGTGGCTCTTCGTGCAAAGTGGAACTTACCTTATCTCGCATGTACATGGAAAGAAGAACACCGGGGTGTACAGATTAGATGGAGTACAGTTGCCCATTCAAGAGGGTTTTCCACAACCTTGGAGAACTATGTCACCCACACACCTGTTGAACCACTTGGGGGAGGAGATGCATGGCTTGCTGGATTCATTGATGGCTTGCTGTCTGGGCTGAATCCTGATGCTTGCTGCCGCCGCGGTGACATACTCGCAGGTCTGACTCAGAGAACCTTTGGAGACCTTGGAAACGTGACTCGAAACGAATTATCACGATGGGAATCAATTGAAGGGGCGGTTGACCTCTTGCAGGATGGGTGAAGTCATGTCGCTGGAGTGGAATCTTGAGCGAATTAGCCGCGCTGGATTCATTGGAATACTGCGTGGCGATGACCCAGACACCCTTATTGAACGTGGATTAGCACTGGCCCAAGCAGGTGTTAGAGTTCTTGAAGTAACGCTGGACAGCACTGATGCTGCTAGGATTTTTGCAACACTAAAAGAACAACTTGATGATGAAGTAATGCTAGGTGTTGGAACAGTAATGCAT
>CBFHYB010000211.1:0-1411 GCA_965659915.1 Candidatus Thalassarchaeaceae archaeon | reverse complement strand
ATGAATTGGGTGATTCCTTAGAATCTCAGGGCATCAATCCAGATGAGGTGATTGAAGCACTTGAGTGGTTGCTCCAACAAGGTGAAATCTCCGAGGTTGATGAAGATAAATTCACCATAAACTGATTTTTTACAACTAACCCAACACGGGAAACTGTAAATTACTACGCGGACAAAGAATTAGTATCGGAATGCCACGCTTAAGAGCAATATTTGGTGGAGCGCTATTGGGTGTGTGGTTATTCAACAGTTTTGGAATCGCTGCTGAATTTTCTGTTGCAGGTGGATTAATCGCAACAATATTGTACGATGCTCCACACAATTCTCAAGAGCGAAAGCGATTATCAAAAATCGCATCTGAACAAGCACTTCGGATAAGTTATGGGGAACAGCAACTATTGGCTTTTGCAAATCAATGTGACCAATTACAAATCATGGTTCACAGCCGAGATGAACAACTTCGTACAGCTCTAACAGAATTAGAGAGAAGGGATTCGGTTGGGGCCCCAGAAGCAAGGAATTTGATTGAAAGCCAACGTAAAGCGCTGAAAGTACAGAAAAAATCCATGGAAGAGGCGCAACAACTTATTCGCGCCCAACAAAGGATGCTAAACAAACTGGAAAGTCAAACTAATGCAGGTCACGAACGCTGGGAAGAAACACTTGCTACTCTAGAAAGAATGCTCTCAAACCAAGCCAACCAAAATAATTCAACTGAACAACAATTGCTTGACCAAGTTACTGTTGGAAATCGAGAATTACAAAAAACACTAACTGATTTACTTCAGCAGTTAGCAATGGAACCTAGAACCTCAAATGTCAACGTACAGGATTCTGTAGTTATGAAAAGCGGCCCGGAGATTAGCCATCAACAATCACGTGGCAAACCACACATCCCGACAATACAGGCTATACCTATTGGCAAACCTCAACGCACCACCGAGGTAGAGTGGATGAAGTCTTTACCCAAGGATTTGACTTGAGGTGGTTGATTGTTTTCAGATTTACGCGATGAAATGCGCGTTGCTATTTTCAAAAGTGAAATGAAAGGTGCAATGCTACCTCGAATGATTTTGTTTGCTATCATAATTGTATTATGGAATATAATTGAACCTTATGGAATCCAATTTAATCATAATACTTGGTTTGCTATTTTTGCCCTGTATGGCCTTTTATTAGTACGGAATGCGCATAAACGAACTCAATTAATAATGGAAAGTGTAGATGATATTATTGATGGTAAAATGGATGCAACAGAACTACTTGAACAGTTTTCTGAAAGATCATTTCCTTTGGTTGGTTCACTATTCAATCACGCTGGTACACATGAAGAGTTGGAATTATTGCTGACTTTGAGAAGCGAAAATAATGAGTACGCTAAAGATGTTGATTGGATGGGTAGAGAAATTTAC
>CBFHYB010000210.1:0-1438 GCA_965659915.1 Candidatus Thalassarchaeaceae archaeon | reverse complement strand
AGACGAACTAGTAAATGGGGTGAAACTAGAAAATCGTGGTAATCTCTCCAATGTACAATGGATTGTTTTTGCACCGGGCACCTATTGGACTGATGGGTACCTAGAAGACTGGAACATGACCTTACTAGGATGTGCTGATTTCATGAATGGAGGGGGCAATTGGGAAATTTGGTCGACACATGTTAGTGAACCAGAAATTAAACCAACTGACTGAACTCAATCGAGTTTGTCGACTATTCTTTGACGGTCTTTTCTGAACAGTTTGAGTCTCTTCTTTTTCTGCTTTTGAATCTCTTCATCCGGATTATCTCTTAGTGATTGGAAAGGAATCCACTTGTCTGGAACAAGCCTCCAAGGGATGACAAATGCGGCTACGCCGAGTAAAATTTCAGAACCTGGAATTAGAAACACTCTAAGTGGCAATACAACAAGACCAAGCATTCCAAGTTGTGCTGTTGCTTGCTTTCTTTCAGACCTGTTGGTTTTCCTCCCTAAGGCGATTTTACTAAGGGTTGTGAATGCATCTTTGGCCTCAATTGCTTCAACTTTAGCAACATCCCAGCCTTTTGCGATTGCTTCACCCCAGGCATCGGGGTCTTTTGCGACTGCAATCAATTCTTGACGCTTGTCTTTTGGCAGTTTTTTGGCGACTTTGTAGCCACCTCTTACTGCCCACGGGATGAAGGCTAGGATTCTACGTAATCTACTTCGCTTTTTGAGCGGTGCAGATGGCAACTTATCTGACTTGCTTGAGTTCTTCGCCACAACCTTGCGAGCAGTTCTTCCTGCATCAATCCATCCATTCAATCATAGATTATTATGGAGACTAAATCAGTAAAAAATTACAAAAAAAAATGGCCCGCTTGGAAGGGAAAAAACCCCCCCAAGACGGACCGTGTTCGCATGTACTGGAAAGAATACCAATTGACGTTGAAGGAACTTCAGCGTTCTTCTTGGATCTGGCCACGAAGAGACTTGCAGCTCTTTGCAGTTGCTGATAGTACACCGCGTAGGCGGCGTGAGGCAGCATCTGTGCCGCGCTCGTGCTTCTCAGCGTCTTTCATTGCACCCATCAGGGTGTCGATCATTGCTTGTAGGTTATCTGTTACAGATGCCATACTTTCACCGGCAAAACGACCGTTTTATATTGTTTCGGCTGATTTTGGTGCTTGTTATTATACTAATTATACATATGTTGAATCCGGAAACCCCCGAAACTAGTAAAAATTGAAGATATTAGGCCAATTTATTGTCCACCATAATGAGCAATTAATGCTTCCAAATCATGGTGGTCTACAGTTGACAATGAGCGTAAACCACCAGTAATCGCTTGCAACCCTGGAGCTATGACACTCCAGTTTTTACGGAAGCCTGATTTTCGAGATTTTATGCATCCACTTTTTTCTAAAGCAATCAGATGATGGCTGATTAGTTGTTG
>CBFHYB010000209.1:0-1448 GCA_965659915.1 Candidatus Thalassarchaeaceae archaeon | reverse complement strand
CAACGCAGGCGCTTCAGCGGCAGAACATGCCGCCGAATCTCAATTTTCAAGTTCTGATGCAATTGATACTGCTTTGTCAGTAGCTGCTGCCCGTTTTGGTAAATTATTAGCAGCAACAGATTCTGGAATGACTAGAGGCCAGATATCAACCCAATTGAATTCAATTATGTCGGATTCAATGGGAGTAAGCCGTGAAGACACCTCATTGACAGGCGCCGCAGAACGACTTTCACAACTTGCTGAGACTCAAATCACATTATCAGATGAAAGCCCAGTAATGAATACTGAATTGGTTGAAGTATTCCGCCTCGAAGGATTAGTGAATGTATCTCTAAATGCCGTTGAGTCAGCAATGGCGAGAACCGAATCATGTGGTAGTCATCAACGTAGTGACGAGTAATTTGTATTCATTGAATAGCCGCAATGTTCACCATCTCTGTCAACCTGCGGTAACCATGCGACTATATCCAATTCTCATCATGCTGATGTTTTTTGGTGTATGTTTATCTGGTTGCGTTTCACCTCCAAAAGAAGAACCATGTGAAGAGGGCCTTTCAACAATAGAATATTTGCCTGACCCTGATGGTGTCACAACAGCTAACATTAGGTTAGCAGATTTAGATGGTAATGGTGTGGATGAAATTTTTGCAACACACCCTCTTGACGGGACAATTACTAGGACTATTTGTGACGAGAATGAATGTATTGAACAGGTGTTTGACCAAGGCTTCATTGCTCCAGTAAGAACCCATGTTGTTGACCTAGATGATGATGGTTTTACTGATATTATCGTTGCAGATATTGGAATTCTCCCCCCAGCCGATGAATTAGTTGGAAAAGTCGTGATGCTGAAAGGGCTTGCAGATGACGAGTTTGAACCGATTATATTGATAGAAGAAATTGGTCGCACCGTCTGTGCAGAATCTGGTGATTTTGACCAAGACGGTGATTTAGATTTAGTAGTCTGCGAGTTCGGTAATTTAGAGGGTAGTTTGTTTTGGTTAGAGCAAAGCGAAAACAATACTTGGGTCAGGCATAATATCGATGTTCGTTCAGGTGTAATCCACGCTTTTCCATTTGACCTTGATGGAGATGGAGATTTAGATATCGCAGTCTCTCTTTCTCAAGTATCTGAAGAAATCAACATATACCGAAATAATGGGGAGGGAAACTTCACGAAGCATTCACTGGTTAACAAAGACGAAACGTTCTACGGAATGTCAGGTTTAGAGGTAGTTGATCTCGACCAAGACGGTGATTCAGACATCATTTATTCTAATGGCGATACTCTTGATATGGATTTACCAGAAGAGATTGATCCACATTCCTATCATGGGGTAAATTGGCTAGAGAACGATGGTTCAGGGGAATTCACCCACCATCAATTAACCAATGTGTGGGGGGCTTTTACCGGTCATGCGGTTGACATAGATGATGATGGCGACCTC
>CBFHYB010000208.1:0-1462 GCA_965659915.1 Candidatus Thalassarchaeaceae archaeon | reverse complement strand
ATGTGTGGGTCAAGTAGTGGTATGGCACTGTTTGCTGGTGGAGCAACGTCGAAATGAGCACCAAAGACCAACCACTCGTTCGGCACTTCTTTACCCCAACGATAACCACAGACATTCAGTGCCTCAGGGTTTTGTTTACTGAATATATCAGTGAATTCAAAACGATGTTTAACGACCTCTAACCCAAAAGATTCCAATTCAGCGACTAAGTAGTTTGCAGCATCTTCGTATGCAGGGTTTCCTTGTCCCGCCCAACGGTCCCAGTAACCCATTCTACGGTCAATATCTGTTGTATCAGGTGTTGGATCTGTGATTTCATACAGGCGGTCGTAAACTGTTCGACCATTCATTATTCCAGTAGCAAAATCACCACCTGCATCAGGTCCAAAACCAGGTGCCGAAGGTCGGATTACTGAAAACGTCTGAAAAGCGACCTTACCACCATTTTCAGTTGAGTAATTGATTGAATCAAATGAACTATTTTCCCCAACAACGCGAGCAATACCGCCATGTGAGGGTGAGTTAGCACCACCATCTCCAACCCATGTACTCCATGAGGTGTTTGAATCTCTTGTTGGCCAATCTACCCTGCCTAGTTCACCTATCATAAATAATGCAATTTCAGCTCGAGGTGGGGCTAGAATTGAAACCTCAACAGAACTACCTTTTTTGATATCAATTATCGTAGAGTTTTGTACATAACCACTATCTGGGTTCATAATCAAATACGGGATATATACAGACAAGTCATTACTAGCTGAGAATTTTACATTTTGGAATATCCCACCAATCAATGTTTGAACACCAACATCCAAGTCATCAGCAACGGGCGAACCCCTGTCATCTGAGCCCAAGCAACCAGCAAACATTGAGGTTGTAAAGAGCAAGGTGAGTAGCACCGCCTTGACGCGCATCATCAATGCGAACGCCAATTCCCTGTTGAACCCAACGATTGGTGGAGCGCGCATTTTCATTTAAAGAAAAGCCGTAAACAGGTGAGCGAACCATCAGCACAACGAATGTGCTCCATGTCAACACTCGTTACACTGAATCCATGTTGAGACAATAATTCTGCAGTTTTTGGGTAACCATCTGAAATGATTACACACCCATTTTCAAACCCAATTGTGTTTGCCGCATATGATTCTTCATTTGGCACCCAAATAATTTCAGCATCAAGCCCATCAAATTGTTCTGGCTGTAAGTGCCCTTCTGCAGTAACTAAAACCCCAGGTGAGGGTGAAGAACAGATAGTTGAAAGATGAAGTGTGCTTTGAGGGATGTCAAAAACAAAAGTTTTGAATCCCCGATCATGGCAGACATTTTCAATAAATTCTACACCTTCAGTATTTGTTCTAGTTGAACGCCCAATTAGAAAATAATCATCATAAAAAACAACATCCCCACCATCTAATTTAGCGTTCTTGGGCATAACAATTGTTTCCAAATGTTGAGAAAGAGC
>CBFHYB010000207.1:0-1472 GCA_965659915.1 Candidatus Thalassarchaeaceae archaeon | reverse complement strand
AATCCCTTGATGTCTTGAGCATTTCAATTGGCTATGATTTAACAGAAAATATCACTGGGCTCGGTCAGCAAATGTTTGACTACCATGCAGCTCAACTTGTAGGAAGTATCCCCGCAAGTATTGACATACCACTCACATACGTATCAGATGCTGGTGCTGTTGGCCTAGATGGTGGAATCATCCATGAATTGATGATTACTAATCGGCCGTTTACAGCTCCTGAAACTATGTATCCTGATGGGCAAGTTTACGAAATTACAACAAGACATCACCATCTGAATGACAATAACCAAATTGGCGAAGTGATGTTGATTGGAACTGCCTCAGATGGTGAAGTACTCACATGGTATGTGGATGACCTCTCTAATGGAGGGCACTTCGTCAGTAATGGTAGCACAATGGCTACTCTACTACCATCATCAACAGTGGCATTGAGTGGAGATGATTGGGTCGTAACATGGCGGTTTGAAATAAGTTGGTTATGGGATGATGTTGACCAAATTGATTGGATGGCCAGAGCGCTCAATCTAACAGGAGAAGGGTTGGCACCAGCCTTCGCAATATCTGGAGGACCTGGAAAAAATGCAATTGAGAACGACTTACAAATCGACCAACTTGAAGTTCGAGATCAATTTGATAGAATCATTGCTATCAACCCGAATCAAGACTTCTATGCTGCAGGCGGGTCAGACATTTTTGTAACCGGCTCAGTACGATTCCAAGACAATGCAAACTTACGACCACTTACCAATGCATACGCAGTCGCAATCAACTTCTCTGGGACAGAATATCCGACTAATAGCCACGACAATGGTTCATTCAGCCTTACCTTGACATTACCTACAAACGAAACGACCACTACTCTAACCTCAAGAATTGTGCGTGTTGGCCCTGCGAGTGGAGCATTTGGTGGCGAGGATAAGTCAAACCCTATGGGAACTATCAAATTATTCACAGATGTTGAAAATCCAACAAGCGAAATATTCCAAGTATTGACAACTAATGGGCTTCTTGATGCAAACGGACATGTTTGGGAGCCATTTGATTCACTTACTCTTCATTTAACAGTCAGTGATGAGCAAGCACTTGGTGATGACATTACCCTTCACTATTGGAGAGAAGGAACCAATGATGACAGCAACGGAGATGGAATTGCTGATGAGAATGAGTATCAAACAATGACACGCCCCATCTCAATGCCGGGTAATTCAAATGAACAGCAAATTCAATTCACAGGTTTTGATTTATCATCAATGCCGGAAAATAATATGCTAAGCCTCTACATTTCAGGAACTGATTGGGCTGGACTTCCTATTGAAAATGGCGGTATGCCGGGTTTAGAAAATGACAAAGCTACAATGGTAATTGGCACAGATGCTGATACTATTTTATTGGAAAACTCATTCACATTGAATACTAATAATGACCATCTTCTAGTGGGTCAAAACCACCAAATTTCATTGGTAATTGAA
>CBFHYB010000206.1:0-1495 GCA_965659915.1 Candidatus Thalassarchaeaceae archaeon | reverse complement strand
CGCTCGCACATTACCAACACTAGCTGCAACACAGCCAAGAATGGCTAAAATTCTCATTGAAAACTCATTATTTGATACCTGTGCTGCAGTAAGGAAACCAGCATTACGTGCTTTGAATTCAATGGACATCACTGGATTTAGAATGAATCGCCTTTGTATTGATGGTGCCCGCCATAGTGACCCAGCAATCAGAAGGGCATGCATAATGATGATGCCTCGTTTATTCACTGAATCTGAGATGCGGATACAGGCTGCAGATTTATTGCGTCAGGAGACAAAACCAGACCTAATTTTATTGCTTGAAGAGTTATCTAGAGACCCTGAAATAGATGGTGGTGAAGATGAGAAAAATCGTTACTTGGCAAAAGCTCCACCGGCTACAGATATTGACGGGATGGCAATATTGCCACCTGCTGATTTACCACCCCAGAAGCAACTTTCAGGCCAAGAAAAAAGGGATGAGCACAAATCTAAAGAGTGAATCAACAAATTTCTCTTTGCGTCATTATTAAAGAGGAGCGGCAGGTGGGCGGCTCGCTGAGTGATTACATGAGTGCAAAATCGGGCGATTGGAAGGCCGAGCAATTTGAGCGTTTGTGGAACGGTCGTAGTGTCAAAGGGGAGAATCCTGTGAAGGCTGCAAAGTTCCGTCAATATATGAGGGAACACGTCCGTCAAAAGATTCCTGACATCAAATCGGTCAGTAATCGCCGTCAAGAACGCAAGGAAGGTGCTGGCGTACATATGGATGAAAATCGTTTCTTCACAAAGGAGTACTGTCGAAAGTACTGGATGGGCGAATTACAAGAAGAAATTCGCGAAGCCGAGTCCTACTGAGCTGGACAGGTGAGAACACATGGCCAACAAAACGGCAGTTTCCAATGTAAAGTTCTCATCGTGGGACTTGGACCCTTCAATTCTCGCAGCCATTTCAAATAAAGGCTGGGAATTCGTCACTCAGATTCAAGCCGAAGCAATCCCCTTGGCCCGTAGCGGCCGTGATGTGGTTGGCCAAGCTAGAACTGGCTCTGGGAAGACCGCTGCTTTTGGAATCCCGACTATTGAATCAACAACAGCAAATGGCAATCTTCAAGCAATTATTATCACTCCTACCAGGGAATTAGCACAGCAAGTTGCAGATGAATTACAGTGGCTACAAGGAGATAAAGGATTGGGGATTATCACCGTCTATGGCGGCACAGATATTGACAAACAGGCCAAAAAATTGGATGATGGCGTGGAGATTGTTGTTGGGACTCCTGGCCGTATCATCGATATGAGTAAGCGAGGCCATCTTAAACTCGAAACCATCTCTACTCTCTGTCTTGATGAGGCTGACCGAATGCTTGACATGGGTTTCTTCCCTGATATTCTCTGGGTTTTAGAAAAGATGGTAAACAGAAAGCAGACTATGCTTTTCAGTGCTACTTTCCCTGATGAAGTTTTAGAGGCGGCAAATACATTCATCACAGATGCAGAGCATGTGATGTCAGAT
>CBFHYB010000205.1:0-1497 GCA_965659915.1 Candidatus Thalassarchaeaceae archaeon | reverse complement strand
TCCCTAGTGATGCTAGCGAGACTCAGGATTCAGATGGAGACGGGGTGGGTGACAACTCGGATGCTTATCCACTGGACTCCTCTGAATGGGCCGATTCCGACGGTGATGGGGTGGGTGACAACTCTGACGCTTTTCCAGGTGATGCCAGTGAGACTCTGGACAGCGACGGGGATGGAGTGGGGGACAATTCGGATGCTTATCCATACGATGCGGCCCTGTGGGAAGAGGAAGCCGACCGAACAATGTTACTTCTTGGTGGCATAGTGGTAGCACTGCTCGTCTTAGTGGCCTACTCCGGGCGGCGGAAGTAGGCAGGCTGGTCTAGGATCAGACCAGAGGGGGCCAATATGAAATTCAATGTTGAAGAAGAGAGTTTTCTACTCCCTACATTGGTGTTGATGTTTCCCCAATCGACGAAAACCAAATTGAGGAAAATGCTGACAGGGGGGAGGGTTTTGGTCAATGGAATACCAGTTTACAAGGCCAAAGAATTACTCTTCAGTGGCGACGAGGTTCAGATTATCAACCACGCAGATGCGATTAAAAAATCACCACCACCAAAACCAAAAAAGCAGCTTTCTAAATTGAAAATTCTATTCGAAGACGATTTTATTTTGGTTGTAGAAAAACCAGCAGGCCTACTTTCTGTCGCCACTGACAAGCTCGAGAATGATACGCTACACAGTCGCTGTGTGGATTATGTAAAGCACCAATCTGAACGTGCTTGGTGCCACATCGTGCATCGATTAGACCGTGATACATCAGGAGTCATGGTGTTCGCCAAAAATCACAAAATAAAAGAAAAGTTGCAAACTCAATTTGCTCAACGTGATGTTGAACGGGTCTACCATGCCCTTGTGGAGGGTGGGCCTGAAAAGTCTGAAGGAATGGATTCATCCTGGCTCGTGGAAGATAAACACCTGTATGTTAAACGTGTCAAATCAACCTACAAAGGATCGAAAGAATCTATCACGCACTGGCGAGTTGAAGATCGAGATGAATTTGTATCTTTGATTGAAATCAAAATCGAGACCGGGCGCCGACACCAAATACGAATGGCAATGCAATTTCTGGGGTGTCCGATTGTCGGGGACACTGTACATGGAGCTACAACAAATCCACTCAACCGAATCTGTTTGCATGCAACTTCGCTTGGTTTTTTACATCCATCGAGCGATAAATTTGTGCTATATGATTCAAATGTACCATTTGCAAATCGAGACAAGAATAACCTTGGTTAGTGATACATCTAGATAGTCTAGTAGATGGTTACATACGCCATCAAAGAGTCTGGTTGAGGGATTCGTTTAGCAAGTGCAAGGTCATGTCGACATCTTCCTTGGAGATGACCATGGGTGGCTTAATTTTGATGACATTGTGATGCGTTCCATCAGTACTTAGTAGCACATTTCCATCACGCATATCGTCGACGATAATACCTGCTTCTTTGGTAGCTGGCTCCTGTGTTTCGCGGTCGCGCACCAACTCGATTCCCAA
>CBFHYB010000204.1:0-1538 GCA_965659915.1 Candidatus Thalassarchaeaceae archaeon | reverse complement strand
ATGTGATGAGGATTGGGAAATAACTCAAAATGAAACTCGATTGCAAGCAGATGATAGCGACTTTGTCCTAAATTGTAGTGCTCAGAATAATAATGCTGTAAGAATCGAAACCCAACATAACATTCTAGCCCCTCAACATGATACAGGGATGGAGTTTCGTATCAATGCAGAAGACTCATCAATCGATGGTAACGGCTCTACAACGAACTTTACTTTGAGACCAAAAGGTTGGAACTCAAGCATGATTATACCAAATGGTTCTGTTTCAGTACAAATCAGTATCAATGCAGATGACTGGCAGAGTAATAATACAATTTTTGAAATTAATTATACCATCGTACAAGAAATTACTGATACTCCAGCAGAACCTGTAATAATTCCTGGTTGCATGGATTGGGCAGCCACTAATTTCAATCCAAATGCAACTGCAGACGACGGCAGTTGTGAATATCCTGAGCCGCCTCCTCCTGATTGCCTCATGTGTAATTTCACATTTCAAATACCGAGTCAAGTTTCTGTAGATACCCCAGCTACATTTTCTGCTGATGCAACTTTGAGTGAAGGATGGGATTACTATGGTGGTGCTACAATATCATGGGGCTTTGATGGGCTAATTGTCAATGGTGCTGAGGTTGAGCATACATACACCAGCGTACCTGCTGGTGGGACAACTAATGTGACATATTGTGTACAATTCACTAGTGGTCCAGAAAGTTGTCAAGAAGAGATGATTACGGTCAATCTATCACTTTCAGGGTATATTTCTCATTCAAGCCAACTTGAACCTTCTACAGATGATGCAGTAGGTGCAGTTCATTTCGCAATCGAAGTGTGGGGTGGGATGGCACCTTACTCTTACGAATGGCAATTTGGTAATGGCACAACATCAGCAAACCAGTCTTTTGTGCACGAGTTCTTTGAAGCAGGAATGCATAATGTGACAATAGAAATTCAAGATGGACGCGGGGATATCATCAATTTTAGTGTAGAAATTGACATAATTGATAATAAGGAAAATGAGGGGAGTGGCACCAATGTTGAAGAAATTGAAGATTTACCATTTGGTACCAATACTTTTGGCATAGTTTTCACAAGTGGCGGAGTGCTTTTTTTGTCAACTCTAATGTATTCTAATGGCAAGAAAAACCGTGATAGAATACTGAAAAAAGGGAAACTTCTCGCTCATAAGTCATCTTCATCAGTTGAGGATTCTTATTGGGATGATTCAATAAAATGATTGGAATTGAATTCAATTTTTCCCATCCATATTGCCTAGTTGGAGAAATATTCTTTTCAAGAGGTAAAATCAACGAACCAAGTTCCTTAATGTAGGGACTACCGTGGGGTAACCATGGCAAGAACACCTGTTATGGTAATGATTGTGCTCGCTTCAATGCTTTTGGCTGGCTGTTTGGGAACAATTGAAAATCCCATTAATGATGAGGATAGAGAAAATATGGAGTGGATATCTCCAGAGTTATTACTCGGTGCTCGTGTCCGTTCTTCTCCCGTTTTGAATCAATATGATGGTTGTGCAG
>CBFHYB010000203.1:0-1547 GCA_965659915.1 Candidatus Thalassarchaeaceae archaeon | reverse complement strand
TGCATTTTATTTTTTGATACAAAGGGGATTCAGTGGGTCGATACAGACGCTACCCAATGCTCGGACTTATTCTAGAACAGCATCACGACGAAAAAAGGCAGCACCAATTAAGGAAATTAAAGGCAAAAGTGTACCAAACCCAGGGATAAATTGGAATCTATCGTCTTCTTTTTCATTCAGAACACCTTCCTGTATTGTGAATTGGTCACCTATTGTTTCATCTGTACGGTGAAATGTGAAGGATAGGCTACGCGTTTCTTCATCATAGATTATTTTCATGTAACCAAAAGTATCTACTTCACGATAAGCAGACCAAGCAGGTTGGGGTTCATCCACCTCCGTATACGGGGTTCGTCCAGCATTACCAGCCACAATATGAATCGGACCTAAGCCCTGACCGAAGAGTGTACCACCCTCACCCCCGAAGCTTTGGGGTTCTTCTTGGAAAACCGGCCAAGTCCTCTCATAGAAATGATCATGCCCAGCAATTACCAAATCTACACCATGATTTTGATATAACTCTTCAACCGCTTCACGCAAAGCAATTTCCGAACCGTGGTAACTATTGCTTGAATACATGGGTTTGTGAGCGATTACCACAATGAATGGGCGTTGTTCACGGTTTGCATCAGCAGCGGACAAATCTGCCTCCAAAGCAGCATATTGAGCACTTCCTAAATCATAATCATGCTCGGTTGACATGAATACCATGTGTACGCCAGCAAAATCTCTGCTATACCAAAATGGCTCCGTTTCCTTCATCTCATCCGCATCAAATCGATGAGCATACGGGGTGAATCCATAACCCGGCTCATTTTCATGATTCCCAACTGCAGTAACCCAAGGAATACGGGTCATACTTGCCTCTTGGTCAACGAACCAATCATCCCAAGTTGATTGTTCGCCATCAGCGTATGATATATCTCCAGAAATCGTTACCAGTTGTGCAGTAGTATCAGCAATAATCGCTCCACTTACATCAACAGCCTCTGAAGAATCGCCGTAATCTGCGATTGCAATCCATTCAAACCGATTCGCATCTATATCAATTGGAGTGAATTTGTATTCCTGTGACCAGTCATTCCCATCACCAACTCGGTAAGTTACCTCTTCTCCAGGAGTTAAGTCACTCATCGTTGCCATGTGAAAAGCCATGTCATGATTATAGCAATATGAATCACCATCAGCACTTTGCCCATTCCATTCAACCACAGCATTTCCTCTGCGTGCGGTTGCCCACATTACCACTACTTCCGACGGGTTATCGGTTAATTGTAAATGGATTTGACTTGGCTCTGTACTACCAGTCAGAGTACCCGGGCATTCTTGTAATGCCTCACCAATGCTTTGCGATGAAGCCATGGGGGCCAGCAGCAGGATGAAGAGCAGAGGTGGTATTATTCGCACTGACATTGTTTATTGACAATGTGAAAGGATATTTGTGCTTATCTAATCAGAATTCAGCCTCAAGAATTTGATTCAGCGGCTGTAACAGTATTGAGCATCAGCATCGCTATCGTCATCGGCCCAACTCCACCTGGGACTGG
>CBFHYB010000202.1:866-1564 GCA_965659915.1 Candidatus Thalassarchaeaceae archaeon | reverse complement strand
AATTAGTCACAGTCACACCTTCAGCAGAGAATGCATAGACGTAATCGCCCATGAAAATTGAGCGCCTAACATTTGGACTGCCATAGTAATACGAATCTCTTAGCCCATTTTCTCCATTATAGAAGTCCGAGTGATCTATTGTGCCATACTTGGTAAGTGTGTTATTCTCAGCATCAACCTTCACCAGAATCAACTGAGTGACATACTCGTAACCACTGAAAGAGTATTTTCGCCCATCAATCATCACTTCATCGTAGGTGTATCGGTATGTTGAGAGAGGTATTGCCAACAATTCAGCAGGCGCCCAGTAGGTGAATGCCTTGTGCTCATAGGTCGCCTCACTGTACGACCATGACCAACTCCACCAATCCTCACTGTTGCGGTCAATCGGAGCAAGTTGCAAAGCTGATGCCAATGTTGGGTCAGAGAAGTTTGAGACATCAAACAGTGAAATCTGGGTGTTACCCCAATCCAATCCCAATCCATCTTCGCCACCAGCAATACCGATTGTCAAGAGATGGTCTTCACCTAGTGGATGAATGTAGGTTGAAACCCCTGAAACCTCTAACTCACCAATCACTTGTGGATTGGTTGGGTCTGAAAGGTCAATTGTCCAAAGTGGGTCAATATTTCTGAATGTGACAAGGTATCCCTTCTCACCAATGAAACGGCAAGACCAGATGGTCTCTCCAGTAGCA
>CBFHYB010000202.1:0-856 GCA_965659915.1 Candidatus Thalassarchaeaceae archaeon | reverse complement strand
CTAGCCACCACCGACCCCATACATCCTGAGTTGTAGCAACTCGGATGGTACCGTTGTATTCTGAGAGTGAGAACTGGTCGTTGACAGTTCCAGTAACTCGACCTGAGCCGATGTAGGTCGTTATTCCACCATCTGAAATATCAAAAGCGTGGATGTTTGTTGCCTCCTCAAAAGCATCATTTCGCCAGTACCACCACCAATCATTGGCTGGCTCTGCAAGAATTAGCATATCTTCGCTTGCATAGACTTCAACCCATGAGGATGAAACATGGTCTAGTTCGTATTCAACCATGTCGCCAAACAATTCAATGGTCATAATAGTTGTAAATCCGCGCCCTACTGAATCTGCTGCTGCAGAAAATTCTTCGCAAGTTGCACTGACTGTTGATTGTTCAACAACTGTTCCATCAGCCATTCGCTCATGCATTCTTGGAGAGAAATCTGCTAATGTTAGGCCTGCAATAACTTCTAGATTGTAGGCAATTGCTTCATCAACACTCGCATTCCAAATATCTTGTCGGTCTGGATCATCGTAATCAATCTCCCAGTAAGTATCTGGAAGAGTTGGGTAAGTGCGCAATCCTTGCAATTGTGCGTATGAATGTGTCACTGCACGCAAGGTTCCATCAACTAATCTTGCAGTTTGATATGAACCATCAAGGTATAGTTCGCGGTCAATTTGTGGGTCTGAACGGTCGGTGATATTCATCACTGTAAATTTCACCTTGTTGCTGTATCGATAGTATGAGTACATGCTGTCACCCTCAGCAGTATCTGCCATCATAGCAACACGGACAGGATCATCAGAAGGTAGATTCCAGTAGGAAACATAAGAGATGATTACGAGTTGATTTCC
>CBFHYB010000201.1:0-1565 GCA_965659915.1 Candidatus Thalassarchaeaceae archaeon | reverse complement strand
ACTCCTTGGATAGCTTCAGTAAACTGTTCTGGAGATTCTACCTTCTCATCAATCATTCCAATTCGTAAAGCCTCATCAACTCCAATCCGCTTTGCCAACATTGCGAGTCGTCTAGTTTGGGCACTACCAAGTCTACGGTATACGTAGGGACCAATGACTGCTGGTAAAATGCCTAACTTACCCTCAGATAGCGCAATTTTTGTTTTGTTCTCCCCAACCACATGATCGAGACAAGCAATTAGGCCAGCACCCCCACCTAAAGCAACTCCCTGTACTGCACCGATAGTGAAACATGGGTGAGACCAAAGTGTGTTGAATAATCTATCAAGACGTTCGGCATCATTGCGATTTTGTTCAGATGTTTGAGCACCTGAAGCCTGCATCCAACCAATATCTGCACCTGCGCAGAAATGTTTTCCACTGCCGGTGAATACGATCACTCTAAGATACGGCTCACCTTTACTGTCCTTCAATTGACCACGCTCACTTACTGAGCGTTCTTTACTCCATTCAAGTAAATCACATAATTCTCCAATCAATTCTGGATTTAAGGCATTGAACACATCTTCTCGTTGTAATGTCAGATACCCCACAGGGCCTTCAATATTGAGAGTGCACAAGCCGGTTTTCGGCATTAATTCTCCAATTGAAAAATCATTCATTGCAATTGCTCCTTCACATCCTGAAAATACCATATTCTGAATCGGGGAATGGCCCATTCAATGCAGCAGAAATACTCAGCCCCAATACATCTCTAGTATCCCTTGGATCAATAATTCCATCATCCCACAATCGGGCAGTAGCATAGTATGGAGAACCTTCGGTTTCATACCTCTCTAGAATTGGATTTTGGAAGTCATCCAACTCATCACCTTCCATTGGTGCCTGACCCTCGCGCGCACGCTGGTCCTGCTTTACAGTAGTCAATACACTTGATGCCTGTGGTCCGCCCATTACTGATATTCTAGAATTAGGCCACATGAAAAGGAATCGAGGGTCATATCCTCTGCCACACATGGCATAATTCCCAGCGCCGTGAGAACCACCAATAATTACTGTGAACTTAGGCACTGGTGCACAAGCAACTGCAGTCACCATTTTTGCTCCATCTTTAGCAATTCCACCGGCTTCATATTCACTTCCAACCATGAATCCAGTTATATTCTGCAAAAATACAATCGGAGTACCTCTCTGGCCACATAATTCAATGAAATGAGTGGCTTTGAGTGCTGATTCTGAAAATAATATACCATTGTTAGCAATTATACCAACAGGATAACCGTGGATGCGCGCAAATCCACAAACAATAGTGGTGCCATAGCGAGACTTGAACTCGTGGAAACGAGAACCGTCGGTGATTCTTGCAATGACTTCCCTGACATCATATGGCATTCTGTTATCTTCAGGAATTATCCCTAACAATTCTTCAGGGTCGTGGTGTGGTGGTTCAGGGGTGGTTACATCTAACGCAACTTTGTAAGGTGCTGGAAGATTCTCAACAATGTTGCGAACTATTCGCAGGCCATCCGGTTCATCTTCTGCAAAATGATCAGCAACTCCAGATT
>CBFHYB010000200.1:0-1589 GCA_965659915.1 Candidatus Thalassarchaeaceae archaeon | reverse complement strand
GAAATTTGTAATCTGCTAGTAGCAATTATCGGTTCCTTATGTGGGCCTTCTCTATTGATATCTGAAAGAATTGCTAACGCCATAATCCCTTCATTTCTTGAGGTATGCCATTCAGCCAAGTTAAGAGTTGCAACACCGTGGGCAATACTACCCTCTTCAAGCGCTTTTAGTCTCTCCATAGCCCAACGCAAATCAACTCCCGCCTCTTCTTCTTCGCCAGCAGTGAAGCGCAATAATCCCCATTCCATCCGTGAACGTGCTTCAAGGGTGTGATTGCGTTCAGTAGAGCGGCGACTAGCTTCAACGCTTTCTTTCAAAAAATTTTGAGCATCGTCAAAATCATTATTCAATTGTGCACGCCGGAAATTAATGAAATATGATTCGGCATCTGATAGAAAAACATTAATTTTGGAGCAAAACCCATCATCTCCAGCAATAACTCCTGCCTCAGCCAATCCTAATTTATCCTCGAATTCCTGTATTGTTACTTCAGATAAAGGATTAACACAGTGCATCTCATACAATTCAAACGCAGTCGGAATTTCAATCCCTCCTAATGCTAGAAAGGGCTGAGATAAATCCTGAACGGGCTGTGATAGTAGGAACATCACCTGACCATCCTGCTGCTCCAGAATGACCGCCCCCTTCACCCCCTAATGTTTTACATAATTCTGACATAATATCCCCGAGATGAATCCCATCGTTTACTGCAGACCTACTTGCTCTACCGATCAATCTTGTTTCATCTTCTGCCCTTCTCACAACTAATGCAACATCTGCACCAGCAGACAAGAGTGAATGGGCTACAACCCCTTCATTTGTACTACCTGATGTATGGAGGAGGAACCATTCTCCGGCGTCAATTGATTCTAACCTAGAAAGGGCCTTTGCTATTGCCATTTTTTGAGAATGGTTCAACTCATCTCTTTCTATAGATTCGATGAATGCAGCATAATCAATAGAATATTTGTCAATCAATTCTCCAGCCGCAATGAATGAACCGCCATTTGCATGTTTGAACCGCCCAGTGTCAGTGATAATTCCAGCCAATAATAACGTTGCACATTTATCGGTCATCATCAAATCAAATTCTTGGACATATCTATGAATTATTTCAGTGGTAGAACTTACCTCCCAACAGATAACCAGTTCAGCCTCGTCCCAATCACTCCCTCCTTGATGATGGTCAATCACACAAATGGGTATTCCAGAAGGGAATTGTAATCCTGTTTGTGAGTATGATGCGCAATCAACCACAATTATTCCTGCTAATGTTCGCGGCCACATCGGTTTATTTGAATCCATCAAATGAAATGAGCCGCCTACATCCGCGAGCACTCTTTTTGCAACCTTTGAAACATAAACACCACAGGCTTTAGCACCTGGACCAATCAACGATGCGAGGCAAACAGCAGAACCAATGGTGTCCATATCGCCATTTTTATGGGAAACAATGGCAATTGCTCCTTCCTTTGATTTCTGATTGACCCACTGGTGTAACTGGGTGAGGTCATTATCTGACTCTGTCACTATGAACCCTCAAACTGTTTTACCATCTGATCATATTGAGTTCGTAGGGTTTCTTCTTG
>CBFHYB010000199.1:0-1592 GCA_965659915.1 Candidatus Thalassarchaeaceae archaeon | reverse complement strand
GGAGGGCTGGCTTGATTGGGTTAGAGATAGGAAACTTGAGGCGTGGCACGTCCTCCAGAGTTACTGAGAGGTGGCGAAATGACCGAACAAGAGAGCCCAATATCCACACACCAAGGGGAATTTGTCAACCCAGCAAAAGAAGCTGTGAAAGCAGCGGGGGGACACTGGATAATTCCTGAAGGGACGATACTCGCAGGGGCGTCTACGCGAGCGCTCGCATACATGATTGACACTGTTTTCGTGATGGGGTTGCTGCACTTGATAACCTCTCTTTTATCCGGTGGAGTAGCAAGTATTGTTCAAGCATATAACCTAGGATTGGCTCTTTCAGGAGGCAAGGGAACAGCACTATTCTTGGTTGATTGGTTCTTGATTTTCTCTGCTAATTATCTCTATCACAAATTTACTGGAATACGCTATGGACGTTCTTACGCGCAGCGCTGGTTTGGTTTAGCAGTGGTACTAGAAGATGGGAAACCCCTAGTAAAGAGTGATTGGGATGCAAGGGCACTAAGAAAAATGAAGTATGCAATTCCATTATTAGGAATGTTATTGTTTGGAATTCGTGACTTGATGTTAATCCATAAACGTCACACACATCAAAGTTCAATTGATTTGACTGTAGGCTCTATTGTCGTAGATGGTACTAGTTTACCTCCAGCATTGCGTAAACATCTTCGTTAACCTTAATTTATGCATCAAACATTGCTGAATAACTCAGAAAATGAGTAAATATAAGAAAAACAATTTGTGAATTAGAGCACTTGGCGGGGTGCGCTTCAAGTAATGGGGCGGCTGTCGGTACGGTTGGGAGTGACCATGAGCGACGAATTAACTGTGCAGAGTGGGGCGCTCAAAATTCGTATTCACTGCATTCAAGATGATATTGATGACGATGATAGAGATGCTCTCAGAATCGTAATTGAAATTACAAATGAAGGTGCTCAAACAATATCTGGAATTGTCCCTAGAATGCGCACGATGGATGGTGGTAAGGCTGAAGCATACGAATCTGCAAGTGAGATTCAAGCAGGTCTTCGACAAGATTATTCGTATTTTGTCAATCCGGATTCTGGAGCTTGGTTGTTTAAACTAGAATACCAATCAAGTGCTGGTGGTCAGACAGTTGAATTAGGCCCACATCCATCTGACCTTAGAGTTGCAGAGAGTTTCCGGAAGCCGATTCAATCAGATGGAAAAGGCAGTGCCGTAGGTGGTAGCATATTTGATGCTGCTTTTGGAAGTGCATTAGTTGATTTTGGAGGAGAACCCGAACCTGCTGTTGCCGTTGCTGCAGCACCATCAACAGATCCATTAGCTAATGCATTCAGTGCCGAAATCCCTGTACAAGAACCTGTTGCAACACCACCAGCGAGCAATCTTCTTGCCCCTGCTCACGCACCAATTTCTGCTCCAATTACTACACCTGTTCCAGAACCTGAGCCACCCGCTGCTCCTACCGGACCACCTCCTGCGATGAATCCACCAGCAACAATTGAAGCGCCTATCACGCCTCCTCAAGAATCACAACCAGCCCCTGCACCAATACAAGAGAGTCCGCCGACTAATCCAATGCCACCAGGACCGATGCC
>CBFHYB010000198.1:0-1638 GCA_965659915.1 Candidatus Thalassarchaeaceae archaeon | reverse complement strand
ATTACCCATTTTCCATGGTGATTGCCCTCATGCCCCTGGTGCTTTACGGCAAAGGAGTAGAGATATGATCGCTCGGCTAGAACAAGATGTCCCTGGTACACGACACGGACTTGTTCACTCAATGGATGCAATTAGGAAATTGCAAATAGAAGCGAAAGGAACACCTCTTACAACCGAATGGGCGAGTGAACGAATGCACCATTGTGAACGCTGTGGTGAAGCAACAAGCAATCCAATTTGTCAAGCTTGCAAAATGCGCGGATGGATATCTGACCTCAAAGATTGAATTTTTAGAATGCGCAGTGATCTGGTGATGAAAACCAGCGCATCCTCCGCTTTGCAATGAAGCGATACACAACGTCTCTAATTGGCAATGGTATTAGCCAAGATAACGCCATTGGTCTCCACCACCATCGTAAGTAATTAGAAAGTCTGACAATTGCTGCAGAGCGAATATATGACTTACCGTTTTTGAACAAGTAAACAGTATCAGCGTTTTGTTGCTTTTCAGATAAAGTAGAAATCAATTTTTTGCCTTCTTCTGACTCAATTGCAAGGATTCTGAGTGATTTCTTAGGAGAAATTCTCGGCTGTAAAAACATGGCACCGCGGTTACACATACCGCAGTCACCATCTAACAGAAGTGTATCCATGGAATTGAAGAAAAACTCACAACAAATTGTCGATAATTGCATCCATGTCTTGGGCACGGCAGCAGTAATGGCAACGCAATTGCAATGGGTCCACTGAAATCACTGTCAATCTATGTGATTGTGGTTCACGGTTTCCGTGAGTGATACAGTTTGAGTATGTGCATTTTGCCACATTTACTAGTTCCTTTTGGGCCTCTACAGTACGTTTCTTTGCGACTGTATAATTGCGGATGATGGCAACTGATGCATGTGGTGCAATGATGCTTAATCGGTCTAACTCTTCTTGAGTTAATTCTCGGTCCTCAACCTTGATGATATCCTTTGCACCATATTTTCCTGATGGGACATTCATCACTAAAGAAACTGGATTTGAGCTTTTTCCGGAGATTCTCAACATACGTAGGACTTTCAACGCTGCTCCTGCTGGAATATGGTCAATCACTGAGCCATTACAAATGGCTGTAACTCTGCGCATCTCACTCATTTGCCCACCCCCTTGGGAATATCTACTCCAAACAAAAAGCAAAGTAAGGCCATCCGAGCCACTACACCGTTGAATGCTTGGTCAAAGTAAGCTGCGTGTGGAGTATTATCGACATTAGGGTGAATCTCATCAACCCTAGGAAGCGGGTGCATGATAATCATTGATTCTTTTACATCTTTCAAGTCCTTACGGCTCAATTTGTAAATGCCAGCGACTTTCAGATACTCATCTTCATCAGGGAATCTTTCTTTCTGAATTCTAGTCATGTAGATGACATCAGCGGTTGGAAGGTTTGGCAACAAGTCTTCTGAAACGGTGATGTTTGCACCACTAGCTTTCAAGTCCTCAATAATCTCATCTGGCATACTCAATGCAGGAGGTGCAATGAAAGTCAAATTTGCTCCGAATCGGGAGAGCGCATGTGAAAGACTGTGGACAGTTCGGCCATAACGCAAATCACCAACCATCACTACGTTGAGATTTAATTTCCCGTGGGCTTGT
>CBFHYB010000197.1:0-1698 GCA_965659915.1 Candidatus Thalassarchaeaceae archaeon | reverse complement strand
TGGTAAACAACGTCACACAGAAATTGAACAAGCGATGAAAAAATACCAGAGCCATGATTTGAAAGCGAGAAGAGAGATGGTCATCTGGACATGGTGGTTCGCAATTGTGGTTGCTTTAACCCTTGATACGGCTGCTTTTTTCTTCGTAGAAGAGGGAGTGATTGCTGATAGCGACTTTGGCCTTTTTGCCCGTTATCTCGCCATTCTAGCATTGGTTTGGTTAATCTTAGCAATACTTCTATTGCTCCTCCCATGGAGAAAATACCTTGGGACACCTTTTGGTTTGGCTCAACCACCAACACCCTCTGAATTTGATATTGTTGACCTTGAACTCTACCAATTTGAGAAAGATGGCTCGAAATCTAGTGGCTGGTGGGCTGGAGGTAAAGTTGAGTTCACAATCCTACTTGGAAGCATGACTATTGCCCTACACGGATTAGCACTGTTTGAGGCGCAACAGCGCTCAATAGCAACTTTTGTCCTATTAGTAGCTACACTAGGCTGGACTCTTATCGCATCTTGGCAACTTCACAAAGGATTACTCGCAAATATTCTTGTTGATGAAAAAGGCAAGGAACTTGGAATTGATAGTGGTTCTGTATTAGCCTACAATGATGACTCCACTTCTTCTGATCTTCTCAAAGACGATACTACAGGTATTAGGGGACGGCCAGACCAAATCATCATCTTCGAAAATGAGGTTGTACCAGTAGAACAAAAAACTGGTAAAATTCCTACACAACCACACTTTAGCCACAAAATACAGTTGTATGCTTATCTTCATCTTGTATCAAAGATAACCAATAATCAACTCAGATACGGCATACTCCGTTACGGCGATGAGGCAATTCACAAAATTAGTTGGGGGGAAGGTGAAAGTAAAGTCCTAATGAAAAATCTGAAAGAAATTCAGAGATTAATGGTTGAAGGTGGCGCTAAAAGAGACCACGATAGGCCAGGAAAGTGCCGAAATTGCTCTCGGCGGCATCGCTGTCCAGAAGCACTTGACTAAACAGGGATGCATTCGTCAGGGTCTGCACGCTCAGGGAATTCAATGCAAGGGCGGATTACTGAAACCGAGACTTCAAACTCATCGTGGAAGGAAATTTGGTCAATTGGAGTATCTAAGCCATATCCTTGAGCATCAACTTCCAGTTCCCACACTCCAAATTCAAAGGGAGGGGAAAATCTCTGTAACGGTGGGTAACGGTCTGTTGTAGCGTTCTCTTCCCAATACGGTGTGTCGGTATTTTTGTTAGCACCTGGTTCCCATAACATTGCGTGCACATATCTCACTGTGCTAGTTAGATTACTAGTCTCTACACCGGCGATTTCGCTGAAATCCATCTGCACGCGGAAGAACACCTGTATTTCTTTGACTTCAGAGTCAATACGAATTTGATGTGGCTGCGGATGGAAGATAATATCTTCAGGGTCTGTAGAATCAAAAACTCTGTCAAATCCGAATACAACAACATCATCCTTGGTTTCTGGAACACCTCGATTCCATTCCATCAACTCTCGGCTTGCAACCAATCCAATACAACCCGAAAAGAGACTCATTGAGAGTAAAATTGCCGCGAGGAAAAGGGGTTTGGCGGCTCTCATCGTACTGCGTTCAGCCACCCCTTTCATTTCAAGGCGACGGATATTGGGGCTGTTACGCGGCTAAGTTTGCCTGTCAGCACTCATAGGGGT
>CBFHYB010000196.1:0-1701 GCA_965659915.1 Candidatus Thalassarchaeaceae archaeon | reverse complement strand
TCATGCCGACCGTGATCAATGTTGATGAGGTCCCCACTCCACTAGGAGTTACATCCAAAGAAAGCGATGCTTGGGATGTACTACGAGCCTTCTTTGCTCGCGCTGAAAATACTGAATTTATTGAGGCTTATGTTGAGGTTTGGGAAATTGACTATGTCGGTGAAGATCCAAATACCGAGTTAGGGAGAATGAGGAGGCGCCCATGCCCAATTTGTGAGCGCTCATCCTTTTGGGAAGAATTAGGTGAAGCAAATTACAAGGGAGAACGGAATGGGAAAAATGGACGGTGTCACCGACCAGAATGTTCTGCTTGGATTGATGAAAATAATGTTGAAGAAGGCAGATGGGATTGTGGCTGGCCGGCAGCCCAGTGGACTAAGCGAGTGGAGAGTTACAATCTTGGCATTCGTGGCTTAGTTGAGATGCGAGGTGCAGTGACTGCTTCGGGACGAAAACGCCATTCGACAATGAGTGGAAAACTAATGGAAGACCTTTGAATCACATTGATTCAATGGGGATAATCCCCAATCCAGAGCATCCTGCTGAAATTAGGATTCTAGCTGCTTCTGAAAGTGCTAGATTTTGACTATTGACTTCACCTTCTACCAAAACATGATTATCGCGGTAAAAGCGATTGTATTCTGTTGCTAGAGATAGTAGATAGGAACAGAAAAGATTTGGACGTTGATTTACGATGGAAGCATCTAGTGCTTCGCTGAATGTTGCAATCCTCTTTACCAATGTAGAGGCTGAATCTGAGAGGGCCTCCCAGTCACCACTTGCCACTTCGTTTGCTACAAGTGATTCCACATCATGGCCTTGAGTGGTTAGTTTACGGCTTATTGAACACGCCCTTGCATGGCTATACATGATGAATGGGGCAGAATCTGAATCAAAACTGAGAGCATCTTCCCAACGGAAATTAATGCCTTTTTCTGGAGATACGCGAATTATGTTGTATCGTACTGCTGAGAGACCAACAGCCTCACCAATTTTGGCTAACTCTTCGGAATCTAGGTCGTCTCTCATTTCTTTAACAATCGCTGTTGCTCTAGCACAGGCTTCGTCCAATAGATTATCCATGTAGACAACATTTCCTCTACGCGTACTCATTTTACCATCGGGTAATTTCGTAAATGCATAGAATACCACTTCGGGGTTGCGAATATCCAACTCATCAAGAGCAATACCAACCTGCTTAGATTGCAAGCGGTGATCCTCACCAAGGATATTCACAAGGCGCTGTGCTTCAGTCCACTTCCACTCATGATAAGCGATATCTCTAGTTGCATACAGAGAAGAACCATCGCCTCTTTGATAGAAGAATTTTGTTGATTTACCCTGCACCCCTCGGTCTTCAAGTTCTAGGTAATGTGCACCATTTTCTGCAGTGCCATGTAACTCGCTTTTGCTAAGTCTATCCATGATGACATCTACTGAACCATCAACAATGAATCTTGATTCTTTGGTGAATGAATCAAAAACAATACCAAGTCTCTCCAAGGTTTCTAGCATCCCATCAAGGACTGGCTGATAAGCCGATTCAAAAATAGCAAGAACTTCTGCATCAGCTTCTTCTGATGCTTGTACCAACTTTGTAACACCTAATTCTACATCAGGGTCCACGGCTTTCAGTAGGTTTGCCGCTTGATAGTAACGAACCCTTTGATGGTCTTCTTTGTGCGGGTGAGTTGGCATTTC
>CBFHYB010000195.1:0-1744 GCA_965659915.1 Candidatus Thalassarchaeaceae archaeon | reverse complement strand
GTAAGTGATCGCCTTGAAGAAGCAATTTCAGTTTGTCAAGCAGTAGGATTTGACCTTATTTTTGCTGAAACAAGTGGAATCGGTCAAGCTGATGACGCTATCAGCAATTTAGTTGACCACACATTCTATGTGATGACAGCAGAATATGGAGCTCACACTCAACTAGAAAAAATTGAGATGCTTGACGTTGCAGACTTGGTTGTAATCAACAAATTTGAACGACGTGGTGCTGTTGATGCCCTGCGTGCTGTCCGCAAACAAGTACGCAGAAACCGTAACCTGTTTGGTATTGATGATAGTGAACTGCCTGTATGTGGAACCATTGCTAGCCAATTCTCCGACCCTGGTGTTGACGACCTTTGGTTCCGCCTCTCCTCAATGATTATCCTCGCTGATGGTAGTAATCCGAATGCTACCAAACCTTCCCTACCTAACTCAGGAATGCCTGAGCCTAGGCACATTATTCCACCTGAACGTGTGAATTATTTGGCAGAAGTTTCAGCAACTGTGCGAGATTACCATGCCCGAACTTATAGTGAAGTTGGAAAGGCAAGACTAGCCCAACAACTAGCCGAATCTGCAAATCATCTCGAAACTATTGGCAAGGGTGACGCAGCGGCAGAAATACGCCAAGAGGCAACCGAAATCCTCCAAGATTTACACCCAACTGCTCGTACCCTTCTTGAGGAATGGCCTGACAAAGTTGAAACATACGATGGTGGCGAATACTCCTACGATGTGAGAGGGAAAACATTCTCGGTTCCAACGAAATCTGAATCGCTATCTGGCTCAAAAATACCTCGAGTAGCACTACCACGAACCGAGGATAAAGGAACACTCTTGAATTGGTTAAGAAAGGAAAATCTGCCCGGTGATTTCCCCTTTACTGGCGGAGTTTTCCCCTTCAAGAGGGCTGATGAGGACCCAACTAGAATGTTCGCTGGAGAAGGACCTGCAAGCCGTACCAATTCTCGATTCCACCTGCTGAGTGAATCCTCGCCTTACGCTCGTCTATCTACCGCTTTTGATTCGGTAACATTGTATGGAAGAGACCCAGATATTCGTCCTGATATTTACGGGAAAGTCGGTGAATCTGGTGTATCTATTTTTACTGTGGATGAAATCTCTCAGTTATACGATGGATTTGATTTATGTGATAAAAATACTAGCGTTTCAATGACCATTAATGGTCCAGCCCCGATTATTCTGGCTATGTTCTTCAATGCAGCAATTCGCCAACAAGAGGTCAAATTCAAAGAAAAAGAGGGGCGTGAACCGACTGATGAAGAAGCATCTGAAATCCGTAACAATACTCTATCAAGTGTTCGAGGAACGGTTCAAGCAGACATTCTCAAAGAGGACCAAGCGCAAAATACCTGTATATTTTCAACTGATTTCAGCCTCAAACTGATGGGAGATGTGCAACAATTTTACATTGAAAACAATGTACGTAATCATTACTCAGTATCTATCTCAGGATATCACATTGCTGAGGCAGGGGCTAATCCAATTTCGCAACTAGCTTTCACCCTCGCAAATGGGCTCACCTACGTTGAGTACTACCGTTCACGTGGGATGGATGTGGATGATTTCGCACCCAATCTTTCATTCTTTTTCTCCAACGGAATGGATCCAGAATATACTGTGATTTCACGGGTTGCCAGAAGAATTTGGTCAATTGCAATGCGTGATTTGTATGGTGGGAATGAGCGCTCTCAGAAATGTAAGATGCATATACAAACCT
>CBFHYB010000194.1:0-1745 GCA_965659915.1 Candidatus Thalassarchaeaceae archaeon | reverse complement strand
AACGTGACCTACGAAAACTATGTTCAAGTGATCCTTGCTTTTATCTTCCCATTGTGAACCCATGGTATATACACTCCTTTGAGTGACCCGCCGACTGACCACCCCTATTTGAACCACTCGCAGATTAAAGGTTCCTTGATAAGGTCCCTAAAAGGGACACTGGGGCTCGAATTACCTCATTTATATTTCAGAATTATCTGTACTTCAATAATTTCCGCGTTCTGCTGCTTAGTATTGAATACTTGAACCAACCAACTACCATCCAAATGATTTCGGAAATCCCCAGTACTAGAAGTCATAGTCAAACAATAATTATCTGAAGAACAGTCTGAGTCTGTTTGTTGCTCATCTGAATTTGCACTACTGTTGCGCACTTCTTCATCCGTTTCGTTGTAGAAATAGAGGTCCATTCTGTTATCTTGAGTGCAAACTGGCCCACAACCAGAACCTGGATCCTCTTTCGGATAGACGAGCCTGGTCTTGAACTGATTCAATTTCTGGGAGTTCTCAAAATCATATGTTAGTGGGGCAGTGAATTCTTGGCGCGGGTTATCAGCAGAATTGTTACGCCCAATCTCTAAATCACTCCAAATTGCACGTGCATTAACGTACACCCAAGTCTCCTCGGTAGAGGTCATTCCTTGGTCATCTGTGACTGTTAGACGTACTTTCCATTCACCTGGAGGTGTGGTCCAAGAATAGGTTTCTCCATCAGCATCATCATCATTGGTCTTATCACCATCTCCATCACTATCAATGTAGATGTTGAGGTCCCACTTCCAAGAAACTAACCAAGATTCTGTGCCACCAGCTTCGCTTTCGCTTGCATCTAGAGTTACAGTGGTTTCTGGGTCCCAATCCCTAGTCCCTTCATCCATTGTGTCATCACAAATCCAAATGAGGATATAGGTCCCTGAACTAGAAGCCGGTTCATCATCACAATCATCATCCTTTGCAGTAATGATTTCTGCGATTGGAACCGCTGCATCCTCTGAAAGAATATTCAGAGTCATAGTTTTCTCTGTTGCAAAATCTCCATCAGAGACTGATAATTTGACAATATAATCTCCTTCTGAACTATATGTATGAGATGTTGTTTCACCTGTAGCAGTATTCGTATCACCAAAATTCCACGAATAAGTCAAATCATCACTATCTGGGTCTGAAGATGCGGTTGCATCAAAATGAAGTAACATACCGGCCTTCAATGTACCACTTTCTTGTAATGAAAAAGATGCTGATGGTGCAGAATTAGAACTGAATGACTCTAAACAACCAGGGGTTATTGCCGCTAGAAGTAATGTCAAAACGAGAACCTTGGAACTAACGTTATGTCTCTTCATCATGCTATACCGGGTGGCGGCCTATCATCAACCATTCGGTAATGCGTATAGGTTACATTCGCTTTCTATTAGCACATTTCGCCACCCAAAATAGGCTTTCGTGAAAAATCAAAAACTGAAAAGATTTGCTTGTCGGTTGCCTTTGATTAAATCTTCACCACTCCAACCAAATGCTTCGGTAATGCGGCCAAGGGCTGTAGCCAATCGTTTGACATAGAAATCGGGGTCATATTCAGTTTGTTTAACCCCTGTTTCATCTTCTAACCAAGCGGCAACTTGCATCGGACTTTTGCTAAAATCAGTAACCAACCATCCAACTTTCATTCCTGGTGTAAAATTAAGTCCTGCAGTAATACGCTGTTTAGCTGCTCTAACCTGTACCATCCTATCTGGATTAACATA
>CBFHYB010000193.1:0-1764 GCA_965659915.1 Candidatus Thalassarchaeaceae archaeon | reverse complement strand
AAGCCGAAGAAGCGTAGACCATCATCTAAGAAAAAGCCAAAGCGCCGAGCTGTAAAACGCAGAAATTGAGATTTCTTAATTCTCATCAGTATTTGTCTTTTCAGCACGAACGATAGGAGTGGTAATGCGTGATGGCACAACTCGCATGGTGAGGTGAGGCTTTTGTTCGGCATGGATGACCCGGTCAAAGTTCTAAATCAGTTACGTAGTTATGTCGCTGATGGCCGCCTTGAAATCTCAGAAGTAATGGCCGAGGAATTAACATCTCTTCTGTTATCAGAAAAGAAGAGGACACTTCAGAGGCAGGAACTATTGGTACTTGCATTACGAGATCATGCTAACATTCTAGAAATTAGACAAAAGTGGAAATTGAGTATGAAAGCTGCCAAGACTTTGTCTAAAGAGTCGACTAAACTAAGCCAAATGCGTGCAAAGGAGGGCCTTAGCGGAGATGATGAGGCTGTACTCAAAATTGAAGACTCAATGCAAACAGGGAGAATAAATTTACATCTTGGTAATTTGAGAAAGGCGTTGAATGGATTTTCTACAGCAGGAAAGAGTGGTCACATTGAAGCTCATCTGCTCTCTGTAGAAGCATTTGAAAAATGCAAAGGTTCACTCAAGAAAGCGACAAAAGTTGCAAAAAAATTGAACAATGCACTTGGTGAATGTGGACCAGTTAATCGAGAGAATGGTGAATTTATTCTCATTTCAAAAAATGGACTTACAACTTCTGTTGAAAAAGTTACCACCTCATTAGAACGTTGGATTCAACCTTCATTAGGATTGAAGCAAGATGTTGTGATTTCGTTAACCACCAGACTTCAATCGTTACGCAAGCAAATCGCTTCAATTGAATCTGGAGAACAGGCTGCGAATGCTAAGCTACAAACAGCAATTGACTCACTACAACCTACTGTAGACTATCATGAATATTCACAATCAAGTCGCTAAATCAAGTTCTTTTCGGTGTTGGTTATCGCTTACCGAGGAAATCTTGCCACTCACGACAAGATGGGCACCATGTCCACAAATTTTCTTGATGCATCACCTCTTGAACGAATCCTCCACACTTTTTGCAAGGCAAATGCATAGTTGGGGATGGTGGTGTTGAAGGTGGGGCAAACGAACTGGGTTGAGCCATTGAATGGACCCCTTCTACAATCTTGTCCGTCTTACGATTATACCTTATTCCCATGACTGCTAGTACTGCTATTCCTGCAAGCATTACTGCAATTAATACATACCAGATTGCAGGGGTATCCGTTGATTCATCTTCAGGATTAATTTCATCGTTTCCTGTTTGATTAGATGTATCGTTTATTATTGAAGGACAACCTTGATTCGCAACCGACCCATGCTCGTTAGGACAATTATCTGCTGAATCGATTACACCATCACCATCAGAGTCAAGATTGTTATTGGTGTTATTCTCGGAGCCATTTTGGGTTGTATTTTCGCCACTAGAATGAACAATCCAAATTGATGTCCAATTGCGACTAATTGAATCACCATCATCTGGAACTCCCGTTAATCTAAGATGAAGGTAGTTATTTCCAACCACTGGATTAATACTCAAATTCTCATTAACAGCATCGGTTGAAGTCCAAACTTGTATCGCTACATATTCCGAATCAATTGGGCTGGATGACTCATTATTCAAAGCAAATTCTAACCGAATGATATCGGTATTATCAGCAGCAGAATCCCAAGAAATATCAAGGTACCATAATGAAGCATCATTTGAGATTGATATGGCTAAAT
>CBFHYB010000192.1:0-1776 GCA_965659915.1 Candidatus Thalassarchaeaceae archaeon | reverse complement strand
CAAGCGGGTTGGCCAGTAATATTTCCGTGCTGCATTATTGCCGCCGCAATATCGTTTCTTCCTACTGTTTCAAGCACCGGTTCAACCCAATGTATCCCGTGCATAATTTCAACAAATTGCCACCAATTTCCGAATTCATTACTTGGGGTAATTTGAATTATCTCAGAAAGAGGGGATCCCTGCATCGGTGAGAAAATAGTAATAGGATTCAAACCAATCATATTCAAACCAGTTTTAATTTCATCTTTTTCATTCACTTCTAATCTCGGTTCAAGAATAACGATATAAGTTTCAAATTCACCTACCAAACCTCTATATTCAGTAATTTTAGGGGGTATTTCTCCTTTTTCAATAGGGCCCCAAACTAGCATTTCATTAGCACTTAATTGACGCAATGGTACAACACCTTGCTCTACTAAATCGTTCCAACTATTGACATCCCACGGGATATCAGATTCAAATATGAGTTCACCAAATTCTTGCGGTTGATCATGTGGCATTGGTGGGAGAGGGAAGACGAAAAAGAGTGCAAGAAAAACAACACTAGACCCCCTCGCCATAATTTTCTCACCTCCCGTCGCGTTTAAGACGACAACCCAAGTCGGCGGCTCAATGAAGGCTTACCGAGTAGTGGGTAAATTCCCCAATGGAAAGATTATCCAATCATTTACACAAGATGTTGTGGCTAATGATGAAGATGAAGCACGCCATCGTGTTGAATCATCATTCGGTAGCCGACATAGAGTTACTCGTAGAGCGATAAACATCGCTAGTATCGAACAGATTGACCCAGCCACCTCAAATGAAGCAAGGGTCATTTCCGCATTCCGTGAGCGCGCTACCCCTGCCCCTGTAGCAACATCTCCATCAACCGAAGAAGAATAATCACTTCTTTTGTTGGTTTATTTTTGAAATAATCATTTCTGCGAAGGCCGCTTGATTTTTTTCTGATGAATATTCAACGCGTTGTTTTTCCAACGCTGAAATCCTCATTTCAGTTGAATTAATATCATAATTATCAACAATATCTGCTAATTCTTTTCCTTCAAAATTTGGCGTTAATAAAAACCCACAATCCGAACTAACGATTTCTGGGCACCCACCAACAGCAGTAGCAATTACAGGAATCCCATTTGCAAATGCTTCCATTATACTAACTGGCAACCCCTCACTACTTGAGACATTAATGAATAAATCAATGGGATTATCCTGATAATATTGTAAAACATTATTGTGAGGTAGTTGACCCAACATATTCACCTCAATATTATCACCCATATTTTTCAGAGAATCTACAACAATATTGAGACATTCACCATCCCCTATATGGGTCCAAATTACTTTTCGGGAGCACAATTTCAAACTTTCAGCAATTAAGTGAACTCGTTTAACTGGTACTAGTGTGGAAACAGAAAGCAATCTCAAGACCCCATCAGTTGAACCATCCACACTTTCACTGTTATCAACACCCAGCCTACCAACAGTAATTTTTCCTTTTAGGTTAGGAAATTTGTTTGCTAGGTAATTGACTGCAGCCGATGAATCAGGAAGAATACCATCAAGATTCTTCAAAGATGTTGTTTGAAGTGGCAAGTTAGCCATATTTCTCCTTTCAGAATATATATCTCCGCCATGTCCTCGTGAAAAGGCAACTATGTGTGGGTTGCGCCGTTTTAGTTCTGCACAAACCGAAGCACCTCTATTCAACCAAAAAGAAGCACAAGCATCAACACCTTTCATATCGATATATTTCTCTATTTCATTACAGATTGTTCT
>CBFHYB010000191.1:0-1797 GCA_965659915.1 Candidatus Thalassarchaeaceae archaeon | reverse complement strand
GTTTGCTTGACTCTTCTAGCAATTTCGGACTCAGGTATTGTTGATGTGCCAGATGTTTCTACTCGAATGCTAACTGGTTTAGCGACTCCAATGACGTAAGCCAATTGAATTTCACAACTGTCTGCAAGACCTGCTGCCACTACATGTTTAGCAGCCCAACGTGCAGCGTAAGCACCTGAGCGGTCAACCTTGGTCGGATCTTTCCCAGAGAAAGCCCCGCCCCCATGTCGGCCCATTCCCCCATATGTGTCAACGATTACTTTTCTACCAGTTAGTCCAGCATCTGTTTGAGGACCACCTGGGTCTGCGAACCTTCCCGTTCCATTAACAACAATCTTGGTATTCTCATCCAATAATGAACTTGGTAACGCGTGCTTAATGACATGCTTGGTGATTTCTGATTTTACAAATTTTAACTCTTTTTCCTCATCTCCACCAAATTTGTCTTTTAGACGATCGTCGTGTTGGATAGCAATTATCACTGTGTGGATTCTGCTCGGTTTACCAGAGTCATCGTACTCAATAGTAACCTGACTTTTACCATCTGGTCTTACCCAAGAAAGATGGCCTTCAGCGTCAGAAGATAATTCTCTTACATTCTTCAATCGACGGGTCAATCTCTGTGATAAAGCGGCAGCTAGAGGGAAAAAACGACCTTTTAATTCATCATATTCTTCCGTCTCAGTACAGGCATAACCGAACATCAAGCCTTGGTCTCCAGCCCCATCTCGGTCAACTCCTTTTGCAATATCTGGTGCTTGAGTTGTTATGAATTGTTGAACTTTGCATAGAGAATCCGAGGTGGCATTTAGCCCGATATTATGGTCCGTATATCCTATCGTACCAGCTGTTTTCCTAGCAATGGATTCGTAATCAGGAACATCGCCATCAAGGCGGACTTCTCCAGCAAGTACAATATGCCCTGTACCGTCAACAGTTTTCACCAAAGTTTCAACTGCAACTCTAGCATTTTTGTCAACTTCCAAACAAGCATCAACAATGGCATCAGAAATAGCATCGCATAACTTGTCAGGGTGGCCACAGGTTACTGACTCGGAGGTGAATAAGAGTCCTTCTCTGCCCATGTTTTCAAGGCGCTACATGGATACCTAATAACCTGACCGATAAAGAAAGTAACATGGTTGATTATAGAGATGCCAATCTTTCATTACAGATTCTTAATCCAGATTCATCACCAAGAGATTCAAATTTCTGTTGTAAATTAATCAAAATTATCATTGCTTCAGCAGCAGGGAGGATTGCAGATAATTGGAATCCGATGTGCCCAATGGTTGGCATTGGTGGCTGTAATTCCCAAGCCGATTGTAATAATTTTGATTTTTCATCATCCGATATGACGGGATTTCTCAGTTGTGCTAACACTAATTCACCATACAGAAGCGGATGGGGTTGACTAGATTCAGCACCAATGTTTGATAGAACTGATTCCACCTCTGATGGAATTGGCCATCCAACACCTGATTGTGCAGCAACTCGGCATTGAATTCGAGCATAACTCGCCTCCCACAGATTTTGACGGAGTCTAGAAGCACCAGCTAATTCCTTTGGAATATCGGTCAGAGTAACCTCCTCGCCTTGGCGTAGAGCCAATTCAGCCCTTCTCAACAAAACTTCAGGGTGACCATCTGGTAACTCATCAAGAAGTTGTGAAACCGATTCGGGAGATTGGCTAAGTAGGACATCATGTAACATCAAAGCGCAATCCATGCGATCAACTGGGTCCAAAATTTGAGTTATGACTGTAATCAAATCTAACGCATTGTCTACGGGTGCACC
>CBFHYB010000190.1:0-1798 GCA_965659915.1 Candidatus Thalassarchaeaceae archaeon | reverse complement strand
GGACATTCGTAGATCAAAACCTACACCTAATCAAATGAAGAAATTCCAACAATTAACCAGCAAAATGGCATTATCAGAAATCGCAGAACATCTCAGCAATAGAGATGCTGAAAGTCTTACAGGTTCTGAAATGAGCGACGTAATCAAAGCACTTCTTGAGTTAGGGTCTCCTCCTGCTACTGAAAAGCAAGCAAATTTCGTAATCTCACTTGTTGATGATATTGAGGGCCTTGAACTTGATGAGGCTTTGGCCACTGTAGAGTTAGAAGATATTGACGAAATGACAATGGAACAGGCCAGTGAACTGATTAACACCCTAATTGAGAAGAGGGATGAAATCCCAAGGCCAGCGAGCGATAAACAACTCAAACTAATAAAGCAAAAAATTGAGCAGTTAGAATCTACTGAAGAAGATGTTTGCAAGCTAGTTGGAGCAACTACATTATCTGAACTAACAGGTGGCCGAAAAGGTACTGCGAGCACCCTTATCACTGAACTCATCAACAAAACCGGAGGCCCCCGCCGAGGCAGAGGAAGAAAACGAGGCGGAAAGGGAAAAAAGAAGTGAAACTCTGAAAATATATGAATTACTGAGTGGCAAACTACGATAGAGGTCACCACCCCGCGTTAGTCAATGACAGGGCATAGAGTGGATGTTCTAATCATCGGAGCAGGTCCCACAGGCGGATATTTAGCCGACAAATTGGCGACATCAGGACTTTCAACACTTCTTATTGAGGAGCATAAAGAAGTGGGGAGGCCTTTCCAATGTGCTGGATTAGTCAATCCAGATGCGATGGAGAAAGTTGGGCTTGAGTCAACAATTCTTACTTCTGTTTGGGGGGCAAGAATTCACAGCCCAAAAGGAACCTGCGTTGAGGTAGGTGAACAAGGAAAAATAAAAACTCATGTTGTTTGCCGAAAATTATTCGACGAGGGAGTTGTTTCAAAAGCCCTAGAGAATGGTTCTGATATGTGGTTAGATTCACGTCCTGTGTCTGCAGAGGTTAGTGAAAATAATATTGTGGTCACAGTTGACAGGGCTGGGCAAGAAGTTGAGGTCGAAGCATCACTTCTCTGTGGCGCAGATGGCGCTCATTCATGGGTACGTCGTTATTTCAAAATGGGTCGGCCAACTGAATTGATGATCGGCTTTCAAGCCGAATTGGTAGGTTATTCAGGAGCTGAAGGTCGACTTGACATGTACACAGGTGAAGAGGTTGCCCCAGGGCTTTTTGCATGGGCAATTCCTAGTGGTAGGAGTTGGAGAATTGGCGTTTGGTCTCGGGCAAACGACTTGAAAGGAAGAAGTTGTGAGCAACTTTACGATACCCTTCTCAATCATCCAATCTGGAAAGAGAGATTTTCAGATGCTAAAGAAGTTGCAAGGTATTGCGGCCCCCTTCCTTGTGGTATAGTTCGTCACCCTGTTAAAGAGCGAGTCGCACTTTTCGGAGACGCCGTTGGTTTGTGTAAACCGACAACTGGAGGAGGGATAGGAAAGGGCTTCCAGCAAATTGATGAGATGGCTGATGAACTTATCAAAGCAGTACAATCTAATCGACTTTCTCTGTCAGATATGAAACGAATTGCGAAGCCGTTGAAAGCGATGAAAAAAGACCAGAAGAGGGCAAGAATACTGCGCGATTTATTCCTTACAGATTGTGATGATAATAAATTGGAGAACACTTTCAAAACATTCGCGAAACCAAAAGTAGTCCAATTAATCAATCAAAATGGAGATATTGAAAAACCGGTAAAACTCGGTATCAAGATGTTGAAAGAGGTGCCTGAATTT
>CBFHYB010000189.1:0-1828 GCA_965659915.1 Candidatus Thalassarchaeaceae archaeon | reverse complement strand
CTTTACACCCATTTCTTGGAAGGTGGCTACATTCATTTCTGCCATCATTTGGAACAGGTATTCATTACCCATGCGGCGAGCAGGGTCTCCTGAGCATCCTTCTTCCATACCAAGGATTCCAACATCTAATCCCGCTTCATTGAGTAAGGAAATGGTGGCGCGGGCAACCTTTTGATTCCTCTCATCAAATGATGCAGCACAACCAACGAAGTAGATGTATTCCGCCTTTTCACCGATTTTGATATCCAAACCTTCAGCCCAATCAGCTCGTTCATGAGCGCCAAATCCATACGGATTAGAATTAGTTTCTAGATTTCCAAGAGCGACATTGAATTGCTCTGGGTATTCCATTGCCTCCATCATCAGATGACGGCGTGCTTCAGTTAATTTTGGCACATGTTCAATGTAAACAGGACAAGCATCAACGCAGGCGTGACAAGTAGTGCAAGCCCAAATTGCTTCAGGGGTGAAACGAGCAATAATGCTCTCATCAGGAGTTTCACCTTTGAGAAGAATCGGTGCGTGTTCGTTGGCATAATCTCTGACATTGTGAACAATTGTCATTGGATTCAGTGATTTTCCTGATTCGTAAGCAGGACAGACATCTTGGCAACGAACACAGTCGGTACAAGCCCACCCATCTATCAGTTGGCGCCAAGTCAACTGGCTGTATTCACTAGCGCCAAAAGTTTCAATCTCCAGTTCCTCAAGTGGTACCGCTTTACCGGTTTCAGAAATTGCCATTGGTAGCATCTTAGCCATTGGTTCAGTGTCGTGGAAGAACACATTGGGGAAAGCCATCACAAGGTGCATATGTTTGGATAGTGGGATGAGAATAAAAAATGATGAGATCGCCAACATATGAGCCCAATATGCTCCAATCGCCACACTTGTCGAGAACCCTAATCCTGCAACCCAAGCGCCAATAGGTTCCCATGTTTGAGAAGGTGATTCCATTGATTCAATGATAAACGAAGTACTCGTAATAGTGAAGATAAGAAATAAGATGAAATTCCCTTCAAGTTGTGATTTTCCTTTCAATTTCTCTGGAGTGAATACAGCTCTGCGTAGGAATGCGGCGACACAACCTATTAGCGCAATGAAATATCCTAATTCAACCATGCCATTCCACGGCCCAAGTAATGCTGCAGGGAGAATTTTCGTTGAGAAGAAATTGGCTGTTGCTAGGTCAAACATGTCACTTCCGAGCATCAAGAACCCCCAGAACATCATCACGTGCATTGTACCTACAACTTTGTCTCTAAGCACCTTTTTCTGACCAAGCCAACCACTCAGCACTTCTTTGGAACGAATACCCCATGAGTCGAAACGGTTGTCACTAGCACCAACCATTACTAATCTCGTTGCCTTTTGGACTTGATAGAGGAAAATACCCAATGAGCCGCCACCAATGATTAGGAGAATCATCCAGCCAGGGATTCCAGAATAATTGAGTAATAGTGGGTGTTCCATGTTCTCAACTCCAATTACCTATTGTTGGCCGGCTAGGACGAGGGGTGGTTTGGCCTTGAAACAATCGCCGCCACCCAATCGCTAATGGGCGCACCACTCACCGGCCTATCATGGTGACCGCTTCGGCCGCGGGCAAGGCGATACTATTCGGCGAACATGCAGTTGTCTACGGTGAGCCAGCTCTCGCAGTTGCAATTGATGCTCGGGTTAGTGTTTCATTAGTACCGTGTAAGGGTGAATGGAAGATTGATGGTTACCCTCTAGATACCACCCGTCACCCACACATTGGTTATCTGAAAAACACCATTTTAGGCGAAGAATCACAATCTTATTCCATTCAGGTCAATAGTGAATT
>CBFHYB010000188.1:0-1871 GCA_965659915.1 Candidatus Thalassarchaeaceae archaeon | reverse complement strand
TATAGAAATTAAAACCACCCGCAAGGGGCGCTTTTACACATTCAATTGTCAAGACTCGCACTCATTGCTAAATGACTTGCGGACGGCTAGTATAACCATTGAAAATGACTCGGCGGTTTGATGGGTGCAAGGGTCAATCCGAAACCCCTTGCAATTGAATCTGGTAGTTTGATGGGCTTTGCGTGGGTCAGTTGCATCGCGACCCATTGAATCAAACACAAAGAAGACTTGAGAGTGTAATGGTGGATTAATGGATGCTACTCATCGCGCAAGAGAGGTGATGGCAACTTCAATCGCCCGTTTGAATTCCAAGGCAATGCTTGCCCATCAATTGGCTCAAGTTCATCAAACCATGCTGCATGTTCATCGAACTTGGCGAAGAATGGACGCCCTACCAACTCAGGTTCACGACATTGAAGAAATCTCAACACGAAGACTTTGACTCCATCAATCTCTGAGATTCCATCAATGGAAACTTTGCCAGGACCACAGGACATCGATGGTTCGCGAACAGTTCTCGCGAGGCCTGTGACATTGGACACCGCCTCTTGATAAATCTCAACTGCATCCGAAAGTGGTACTTTGAAGTAATGTTGCGCACCTGTATCTCTTGCGATGAACATGTAATACGGGACGATGCCTAAGTTGACCTCCTGTTTCCACTTCTGTGCCCAAAGATCTGCTGAATCATTGAATCCAGCGATGAGAGGAGCCTGAGACCGAATCACTGCGCCGGTTCTTTGTATCCGTTTCACTGCCTTCTTGAATGTGGGTGATTCCAATTCTCTAGGATGACCGATATGGGCCATGAATGCAACGTGCCTTCCGGCAGAGATCAATCGGCGAAACATGGCGAGTAATTGATTTGAATCTTCATCTTCAGTGAAGCGTTTCGGCCAGAAGGTCAAGGCTCTGCTTCCAAACCTGATGGTATTGATGTGGGGCAGAAATTCCGAATCACAGAACGGCTCCAAGTACTTCTGAAGCATCTTCGTTCGCATCACCATCGGGTCTCCACCTGTGACAAGTACATCTGTCACCTCCCGATGTTTCTGTAGATACGAAAAGAAGTACTCCGCCTCCTTCTGCGCGAATCTCAAATCTGAATCACCGATGAATTGCGCCCAGCGGAAACAGTAGGTGCAATAGGCATGACAGGTCTGACCAGCAGATGGAAACAACAGAACGGTCTCCGGATACTTGTGCTGAACACCATTGAGGTTGTCCTCCCCATCAGGTGTGTTCAAGGTCATCTGATCCGCAGGATGGGGATTCAAGTCGGCCCGGATAGAATTGACTACAGAGGAGATTTTTGACTCATCACCACTGAGACACACCTCTCGCAAGGCTTCACGATGTCCCTCTTCGAGCATTTTCATAGTTGGGATGAGCAAGTGAAAGAAAGGGTCCTCTTCGAGATCCTCCCATCTGATCAGATTGTCAATCACATGGGATGAAAGACGGAAAGGAAACACCCGTGACGCCATTTGTACATCGGTTAATACTTCTGAGAATTCAGGGTGTTTATCCGCCAATTCTGCAAGTTGGTTTCTTGTCCATGGCCGATATTTCTGAAAGGATTCCGATATGGACGCCTTTTCAGCATCCATCACGTTTGAGATTCTCCCTTTCATACCTTCACAACGATTTAAATTTCTAGCAACTACTATTTGAAGTGGATGGTTGGATTGCAATCCATAAACAAATCGTTCTGCTTAGCTTCGAGCGGTTCATGCTCAACACCCATTCAACTCACAAGTGAGTTTTAAGGGTCTGTTGAATACCCAAGTTGGATGCATCAACTAATCGATTCGGATGGGTTGGAAGGGGTCATCCAATTACCCATCCAACTGAAATTACCTGTTGGAAGG
>CBFHYB010000187.1:0-1883 GCA_965659915.1 Candidatus Thalassarchaeaceae archaeon | reverse complement strand
GAACAGAACTCGGAAGATTGTTCCAATCAACCCCATTGATTACTCCAATTGTTGCTCTGTAGTTGTCATTATCAGGGTGCATGGCGTTCACGAAAAAATACCCATTCGCGTTGATGTGCATTCCAGTGGCCTCAGCATCGGGTGGCAACATCATGATGCGAGTCATCAATTCAGGTGTTGTTCCTTCGCTACTTTCGGTGTTTGCCACTGGAGTAAGTAAGATGGTAAAAAGCAAGGCAATTAACAGGATACTCTGGACTGACTTGTTTCGCATGAACTGTACATTATATGATTAATGAAAAACGTTGCCCAAATCAAAGGGCCTAATTCAACTGCTAATCGCATGGGTACCCACTGTATCAGTAAATCCATTTGACTGAACAGCCAATGGAATCTGTTTGAGGGTTCAACACGCTTTCTCCAGCTAAGTATTGATCTAACGCATCCATCATTTCAGACGTTGTAGCCATTTGAGGGTTCGTTGGAGAATCATCATATCTCCCGCGATATATTAACGAGCCATTGCCATCAAGGAGGTAGAACTCTGGTGTGCGCTCTGCACCCCAAGCCTCGGAAACAGACTGGTCGGTATCAATGAGGAAAGGGTATGGAACTCCTCTCTCACAAGCCTCAGTAGTTCGCTGTGCTGAATCAGAAGCGTAGTCAGGATTAGCCGCGTTTGAGTTGATCGCAACAAAGCCTAGGCCGTTTTCCCCAGCCCGTTGTGCAAGACCCTCTATTCTTCCAATGTTTCCTACCACGTACGGGCAGTGCAAACAAGAAAACACAACTATTGCTCCTCTCTCGCCCATCACATCTCCTAAATTCATCTCTGATGCGCCCATGCTCGGATGTGCGTTTGGTAGCGTGAAATCTGGTGCCTGGTTACCTACATTGAATGCCATGTAATCGCTAAGCAGTGATTCGGCATCAACTCTTCGCTTGGTGCTCAAGCGGTTTTTGCGAGTGATATTCTGACTTCATCTAACCTTGCCCGACCCAATTTGTTGTCAGGGTCAGCATCCAAAACTTTGCGCCAAGCAACTTCTGCTTCTTGGAAATCTTCCCGCTCATGGTAAATTGCTGCAACCCGAAGTAATGCATCTATATGACGAGGAGCGATTTTTGCAGTGGTTTTGAAATCTGCTAAAGCGCTGTCAGCCTCACCCATCTCAAGATACAACATTGCTCTTTGATAGTAGCCTTCTGGATAATCCGGATTGAGGTTCAGTGCATTGTTTAGGGGTTGGAAAGCCTCGTCAGCTCTTCCCTGTGCAAGCAAGCAAGCACCAAGTCTAGTGAGTGCCACTTCATTCTCTGGTTGTTCTTGAAGAACTGTGCGGATCTCTCTCTCTGCCTCATCAAAGATACCGTGTTGGATTAATGCCTCACCACGCCTTAGTTTTGCAAGCAGTAGGTTAGGGTAGGTCATGAGTAGCCAATCACAATCATCCAGTGCAGTTTGCACATCCTCGGCCAACAAATGAAGGGTGATTCTATTGAGGCGCGCCCTCACGTGGTGTGGGTTAACCATCAATACCTCGTTAAATCTGTCAAGTGCTTCTGAAAGGTTGCCTCTCTTAGCAGCCACTAATCCCTTCACATACGGGATTACAAGTGACTTTGATTCTGTGATGTCCGCCTCATCAATTAATCGAGCCGCATCATCAATTCGGCCTTCATCTATTGCAATAAGACTCTCTTCAGCGGCAATCATTGGATCATCCATCAAACGGCGTGACCGGTTGATGGAAATTGTTGCCTCGTCGATATCACCTGCTAGGCGTTGGCAACGACCAAGACAAAGCCATGCTAGACCACATTCCCTATCTGATTCTAATGCTTCCCTGAATGTGGCTTCAGCAGCAGCCAAAATATCTGTG
>CBFHYB010000186.1:0-1933 GCA_965659915.1 Candidatus Thalassarchaeaceae archaeon | reverse complement strand
TTTCAGACCTACTAATCGTCCACAAAGCCTCTCAAGATGTGTTGACTGAATTACGTCTTTTAGAGGGTTTACACGACCATTCTGATGTATCAGATTCGGCTGAGGATTTACTTCTTGCGCGTTGCCCAAAAATTTGTTCAAGATGGTATCCTAGAGATATTGTCTCTGCACTTAATGCAATTGATGATTCTAAACCTTGGCGCGATGAGCACATTTTTACAGCACTAAAATTGTGTGGTAATCCAGAGCAAGATGAAATTTCAGAGCGCCATAAAGAATACCCAATGAAACTTGTGAAAGATGATTTGGTAAGGCGATATGAGGTTCTAAAAACAATACGAAGACGATTCCGAGCATTCATCATTGATGAAGCTCAAGATAACTCAAATCAACAGTGGCGACTTCTCTCAAGACTATGGGGCGAGAGAGAGCAGAAAGAAGGTGACCCCGAACCACCAAATTCACCCTGGCAACCCACTGTTTGTTGGGTTGGTGACCAAAAGCAGAGCATCTACGGTTTCCGTCAAGCCCAAGTGAGTGGTATGGCAAGATACACTGTCCATCTTAGGGCTATCAATGAGCATGAATATGCTACAGAATCAAGATTATTGATGAAACCATCACTACGCCGTCGAGATTCTGCACGTGATCCAAGATTAGTGGACATCAGTAGTTTTGTCACCGGTCTTGAATACGTCAATCATCGCCCTATTCCCGAAGAAGCGTGGATAAAATTTGACCGAGGAGATGATGATAGAAGATTAGAGCATACAGATGTAATTCGCCGTACTCAAGGCCATGTTGACCTTGTCACAAATTACCGAACTTGTCAAGACTTGCTATTGACGATGAATCAATGGTGGATTGACCTTTTTGATGACAGGCACAACTTATTCCCTGGTGATTGGTATGCTTCACCTAAGGATTTACGGGCTTACAGAGATAAAGAAAATGGTGGGCTTGAATGGTTGTTGCCAATTGCTACTGAAGAAGCAAGTGATCCCAGTTCAGATTTGGCGGTTCCTTTAGATCCATTTGAGTTAGGTGCGGATGCGAAACAAGTTCACCTTGAACATGAATTGGTTGCTGCCCGAATCCGGGCTATGATTGATGGTGTGGCGCCATCAGTTCTAACAGCTCAGAGTGGTGATGATTCAGAGCAATCTGAAGAAGACAATGTAATTCAAATCCATGATGTTGAGCCAATTGAGCCGCGAGATATCATGGTATTAATGCCTGCAAGAACCCACATGTATGACCTCATCCGCCGTCTTGACGACCTTGGAATACCTGCGTTAGCAGACCAAGACGGTGGCTTACTTGAGCAACCCGTTGTGAGTTCATTAGCGGCTCTCCTTCAATTGTCTGCAAGACGAGGTGATGTAAGCCGTGCAGCAACACTTGCTAGGACACCACTAGTTGGATTCAATGATTCTCAGTTAGAGAATTTCATTTCTGACAGCAATGGTTCATCTGATTTGCTAGAACGATTACAATCTCATGCAGTCAGCGATGCCCAAAGGGCACTTTTTGAACGCTGGAAACAGCTCGCTGACTGTAATAGAATAGTTCCTATGCTAGAAGAAACAGTAGACCACTCAGACTTGCTGATTGCATACCCTGGTCAAGTGGATAGACAATACGCAGAGCAATTTTTGTCTCTTATCCGCTCACAAATGGCAGAAGCAGGAGGCGACCCAGTACTTTTGGCAGAACGAATCAATATGTTATCATCAATCAAAGGAAAACTGATTCTAGGCGAAGCAATGCCTGCTTCAAATGCTGTTCGAGTGATGACGATTCATGGTTCCAAAGGATTGCAATCTAAGGTAGTAATTGTCTGTGGGATATTCTCCGAAAATCAAAGTAACCTCGGTCAATCAAGGCGCGATAACATCTTGGTATCTGAACAGATGTTTTCACCCCGCTCTAA
>CBFHYB010000185.1:0-1960 GCA_965659915.1 Candidatus Thalassarchaeaceae archaeon | reverse complement strand
ATCCATGACATCACCGCGCTGCATACATGCGGTGTCATGGTATTGCTTCATCTTTTCATGCACTGCATCTCTACGCTTTTCATCATCTGTTTTTTCATCTTCATTTGATGTATTATCTGTGGGCGCGCCTGTAGCTCTCCCTTCAGTATCGCCTTCAACTACATCTGTATCTGAATTAACATAAGCCAAGCCACATTCAAGCGGGTTGCCTTCAATATCATGGTCTGGTGGTGCATCTGCTTCATCATCAATAATCAATTCATCAACTTGGTCAGAAACCATTTCACGTGGTCCATGCCCAGCAATTGCACGAGGAGATATCATTCCTCCGAACTGCTCTTTCATCCATTCACCAACTGCATCAGACATGTGAACACCGTAAGCGAGGTCTGTTAGAACCACTAATCGAGTGTCATTTCTTTGCACACCATCAACATCGGTTGCGATGTCCCAACCTCGTACAACTTGGTCGTATTTCCAAGTGGTATTCAATACGTGTCCAGTAACATTGGTTGTAGCAACTAATTCAGTACTGTCAATCTGATCACCTGGCACTGCATCTCCGCGGGCGAACACTTCGTAATGAGGTGCTGCTTGAACATGAATTTCTTGCTCTACTGTAGTAACGTGAAATTTGTAGGCAATACGTCCGACAGTCATGCCATCAATGACTCCATCACTAGACTGATAGGCAATATTTTCAGCACTAAGCACGAAATTAATGTCAACTTCATTTCCGCTAACACTTTGACGCCAATGAGAAAGAGTCCACGAAACATCATTGTAATCAACCCATTTCAATAAATTCTCATGGCTAACATGAGTATCATCTAACTCTTCAATAGTACCAACAACTTTTGGACCATTTACATCAAATAATCCGTTGTCATTTTCATCAACATATTCGCCTGCACCGATTAATCTTTGATGGAATATAGAATGAGTAGGAATTCCAACTCTTTCTGAGAAGCCTCTTTTACCATCGTAAATATCTGCAATCCCCATGTATTTGGTTTGGACAGTAGTCATCCCAATTCGTCCATCACCATAGTGTACAAACATGTGTGCTTCTCCTAACTTTAGAGATATTTTGCCATTCTCCAAGTCTTGCTCTATCACAATCTCTTCGCGTGTGTAATCAATATCTTCGCCAGGTGCCTTATCCAAAGGTGCACCCGAACGTCCTACTTGAGCCACAGCTAATCCAGAACTCATCATTAATACTACAATAGAAATCGCCAAGATTGAACTATTTCTCAATACTCTCTTGGCACACATACTCTTCTCCACCATATACATCCGTGGCTCTACACATATAATGGACATAGGGTAATAAATACCACTTTTGAATTCATTTATACCATTAATTAAGGCTTTGAATACTAATTTTTAGTCAAAAATTTAAATTTCTTGTATTAGTTCTCCAAATCCGTTGAATCAGGAGAAAAGGGACCGTACGCAGTCAATTTTCACCGTTCAAGGGCGACGGCTTGAAGAAAGAGAGGCGCACGCCACACATCATGACAGGTCGCGACGGCTCGGCATGGCAGCCTACTGCATATCGTACCCACACTCTAGGGGAAATCGCAGGGAATGGGGCTGACTTAGTAGATACCGAGGTAACTGTTTCAGGTTACGCAGAAGCAGTTCGTGGCCGCGGTGCCATTTGTTTTCTGATGTTAAGAGACGGCACAGGTCACCTGCAAGCATTCCTCAAGAAGGACAACATGGATGAAGATACTTTCACAGAGATTCAATCAGCCAACCGTGAAAGTATCATTCAAGTTACTGGCACGGTAGCACAAAAGCGACCTCCTAAAGTAAAGGAAGGTGAGCCAACACCACCACCTGAATACGAAATTCAGGTCAGTAGTGCAACCATCCTCGCCATTGCAGAAGCACCGATGCCAATGGGTGTAACCGACAAAGTCCATGTTGAGCTGCCAACTCGTTTGAATAA
>CBFHYB010000184.1:0-1984 GCA_965659915.1 Candidatus Thalassarchaeaceae archaeon | reverse complement strand
ATTCGCAAGAATGCTGGTTCACAACTCGGCTCAAATGTGTCTATTCGTAAAGTTGAGGCTAAGCCATGCACAAGACTTACCCTATCACCTGTAATGGCTTCAAAACAGAAAGTTCGTTTTGGACCAGGGATTGAAGGCTTTGCTCGAAGAGGACTCAATAAACGGCCAGTTGTAGCAGGTGATAGAATATTCATACCCGGTATGACATTATTTGCCGAGGCGCTTCCATTCGCCATTATGTCTACAACACCAAAGGGAATCGTCCAAGTTCTTCCTGAAACTGAAATTGTAATCAAAGATGAGGCCATTGACGAAGAAATAACTCAAGGTAGTACCTCTGTAACTTACGAAGATATAGGGGGCCTTGGTGACCAATTGCAAAAAGTCAGAGAGATGATTGAGTTACCCCTCAAACATCCAATTTTGTTCCGCACACTAGGGATAGACCCACCAAAGGGAGTCCTATTACATGGTCCGCCAGGAACTGGTAAAACGATGATTGCAAAGGCAGTAGCTAACGAAACAAACGCCCATTTCACTTCAATTAATGGGCCTGAAATTATCAGCAAGTATTACGGTGAATCTGAAAAGCAGTTGCGTGAATTATTTGAAGAAGCAGCATCGCAAGCACCTGCAATTATCTTCATTGATGAATTAGACAGTATCGCACCAAAGCGAGAAGATGTTACTGGTGAAGTTGAGCGCCGAGTTGTGGCTCAATTGTTGACATTAATGGATGGTATGCAAGGTAGAGACAATGTAGTCGTAATCGGAGCAACCAACAGGCAGGATGCTATTGACCAGGCATTGAGGCGACCAGGAAGATTTGACCGAGAAATTGAAATTGGTGTACCAGATAAAGTTGGTCGCCAAGAAATAGTTGACATTCATGTTAGAAGTATGCCAATTGCAGATGACTTTGACATGGAGTGGGTACTAATCAATACACACGGATTTGTTGGTGCCGATATTTCAGCACTTGCTCGGGAAGCAGCAATGAAAGCATTGCGAAGATACCTACCCGAAATTGACCTTGAAGAAGAAGAGGTGCCACCTGAAGTTCTAGAAAAGATGGAAGTCACAATGAGCGATTTCAAACTCGCCATAAAAGAGGTTGAGCCAAGCGCCTTGAGAGAAATTTACATCGAAGTACCTGAAGTTGGTTGGGACCAAGTCGGAGGATTAGATGAAGTAAAAGACCGGCTCAGAGAAAGCATTGACTGGCCACTCACCAAACCTGAATTGTTCAAACACTTTGGGATTGAAGCACCTAGAGGGGTGCTATTGTTTGGAGCGCCTGGAACTGGTAAGACATTGTTGGCTAGAGCAATTGCTTCTGAGGCACAGGCTAACTTCATCACTGTCAAAGGGCCTGAATTGTTCTCAAAGTGGGTTGGGGAATCTGAAAAGGCTGTCCGCGAAATATTCAAGAAAGCAGCGCAAGCATCTCCAAGTATTATTTTCCTAGATGAATTTGAGAGTATTGGGGCTCACCGATCATCAAGCAACGACGATGGTGGGCAAACGGTTTCGAATCGGATGGTCGACCAGATTCTAACCTGTATGGATGGAATAGAAGCACTTGACGGAGTAGTCATTGTTGCGGCTACCAACCGCCCTGAAATGATTGACCGAGCACTACTGAGGTCTGGAAGATTTGAAAGAGTCTTGCACATACCACCACCAGATGAAAAGAGTTGCAAAGAAATTATCAAAATCCATACCGCAAATATGCCTATAGGGAAATTTGACCCTACTGACTTCGCTAAGAAATTGAGTGGTTATACCGGTGCTGACATTGAAGCAGTGTGCCGAGAAGCAGCTCTTATCACAATGCGAGCAGGAAAGAAAACTGTTACCAAGAAGCACTTTGAATCTGCAGTGGGAAGAGTCAGACCAACCGTGACCCCAGACATGCTTGAGTACTATGCCAAGTTGGAAGTCAGCCTCACTAGTGGAATGGAGAGTGTGAAGAGAGGAGGAG
>CBFHYB010000183.1:0-2042 GCA_965659915.1 Candidatus Thalassarchaeaceae archaeon | reverse complement strand
CCTACATAGCAGATGGTGTTAGTAAGAATGACATTGAGGCTCAATGGAATGATGGTGGAAATGGTTCTGGAGAATGGCTGACATCTGTCACACTTGATGTAAATTCAGTACCTTTTCCGGCTATTAACGATATTGTAGACAGCGACGAAGATGTTACTGTCTCATGGCGAGCAGCAGTCTACTCACTAGAAATTACAGCTGTAGCCGAGGAACTCTGAAGGTGGATGCAAATGGCGCTCATCGGATTCGATGAATACCACATGGGTTCTTCCATGGCAAACCCAGAGGCTGATGGATTAACAGCGCTAGCCAAATTACTTGAAGAAAACAATCACAAATTGGAATTTATCAATACTGGATTAGATACCTTAGACAATCTTCCTTGGGATGTAATAATAATTCCATTTCCAAAAAATCAATTCAATGAAGAAGAAATGGCTTCATTACAATCTCACTTGGAAAACGGAAAATCAATCCTTTTACTAGCAGAATGGGGTGATTTATTCGGTCATGTTGACTTTCTCAATAAACTTACAACTCCATGTGGAATAGAGATTCAAAAAGACAGGGTCACAGACCATGAAGAACATGTTACTCAAAAAGTTGAGTTGGCTGGGGTTGTGCTTGGCGAAGAATCAATCCCGCACTTTGTTCGAGTGCAGAATTTTGCAGACCACCCAATCACACAGGGGATTAGTGAACTGATCTATTTCTCAGGGTGCTCTCTCAGAGTGAGTGAAGGGGCTATTGCATTGGCATCTACATCGGCATCGTCGTTTGGAGATATTGATCTTGATTCAACCCTTGATGATGATGAAATTCAAGGGGAATTACCAATCGCTGCGCTGAGTGAAATGAGTGGTCGCTTAGTCGTAGTTGGAGATAGCAACATCGCCGCTAATGGTTACATTGAACAAGGTGACAACCTATTGTTTGTGCAACAAGCAATTGAATGGTTATCGTTCAATATTTGAAAATGCAGAATAAACTGCTGTGATAATGTCGGACCAAACCTAATATGTCATTACTTGCCGCCTGCAAACATGGTAGCCGTGTTCTTCATCATTGGGATGGTAACTTTCGTTTTGGCACTCTTCTTAGGAAGCTTCTTGAGAATTATTAGACATTGGGAAGGAGCTGTCGTTTTCCGACTTGGTTCCTACAAAGGTGTATTATCGCCTGGAATTAGAGTTGTTATCCCATTTCTAGACCGAATGGTAAGATGGGATTTACGTCTCCTGATTAACGATGTTCCGGGTCAATCAGTTGTCACTAAAGACAATATATCTCTGACAATAGATGCTGTGATTTTCTACCGTGTTAGAGATCCTGGTGATGCTGTAAACAAGGTTACCAATGCTCGTGCGTCAATCGGAATGGCTGCAATGGGTGCTCTCCGTGATGTTTTTGGTTCAGTTCCTCTTGATGAAGTTCTCCAAGAAAGAGAAGCTGTTGCTGAAAGAATTCGAATTAATTTAGATGATGCTACAGATCCATGGGGAATTGATGTTAGACATGTGGAACTAACTGATATGCAACTACCACATGATTTGACTAGAGCCATGGCAAAGGAGGCTGAGGCTGACAGAGAGGCACGCTCAAGAGTCATCAAAGCAAGTGCTGAGCGTGAGTCTGCAAGCAAGTTGGCAGAGGCACAAGAGTTGTTTGCTCGATTCCCAGCACTAATGGAATTGCGCCGATTACAAGTTCTTTCAGAAGTTGGAGCAGAAAACAATGCTACACGCATTATGATGCTACCAGATACCCTTCTAGACATTAGTAATGGTCCTCTTGGTGAACTTCTTTCAGGAGGTGGCAAGTGATGGCTGTCTTGTTTGAACTATTTTGTGGCATCATTGTTGGATTATTTGCTGCCGCACTAATACTTGGGATAAAGGCAGCAGGAGGAATGTTTACTGCTGCTGGAGGAGAACCAACTGCACACCCACCTAGAGGTACATGGCCAAGGAGAGGATGGGTTACCGTTCTAGACCAATACGAACGTGCAATCAAATTCCGCTTTGGAAAACCGATAAAATTGA
>CBFHYB010000182.1:0-2044 GCA_965659915.1 Candidatus Thalassarchaeaceae archaeon | reverse complement strand
GAGGGTGTGGATGGTGCGAGTGAGATGATTGCCAACGCTCGAGCAATTGACCCCAGTGGCACATACCATGTGGAAAATTTACCCGAATGGACACCTGAAACTCAGTTTAACCTAGTTCACACTATGGAATTCCTTTACTATCTGAAAAACCCCCAAGAAATGCTAACGAAAATCCATGATGAGTGGCTTGAGGATGGCGGGTGGCTGATTGCTGGAGTTGATCATTATCTTGAACACAAGGCAAGCCTAGATTGGCCTGACAAACTCGATGTTCACATGACAACAATGAGTATTGATGAGTGGAAAAATGCGCTACAAAATGCTGGGTTTCAGAATATAAGAATCTGGCAAGCCGCAGCCTCGGAAAATTTCCCAGGCACCCTCGCAATGCTAGGCCAGCGTGCGCTGGATTCATGAAGTGCCCGCGATGCGGCCCGCCCATGACAGACCTCGTTGACCAAATTGACGCTCGTGGAAAAGCAATGAGCCCAAGCCTTCCAGAAGGTTGTAAGAATTACCTCATTGACATTGATGGAACCGTTTGTGAAGATATACCCAACGAAGAAGCATGGAGAATGGCTGACGCAGAGGTATTTGATGGAGTTGTTGAAGTCATCAACGGGTGGTTCGAAGAGGGCCACATAATCACTTTCTTCACTAGCCGTACTGATGAGCATGCTGAGGTCAGTGAGGCATGGTTAGACAAAAACGGATTCAAGTATCACGGAGTTCTGTACAACAAACCGCGTGGTGGAAACTATCACTGGGTTGACAATCACACTGTGCGAGCAACAAGATTCACCTCAAAATTCACTGAGTTTGTCAAGAGATGGGCTGAGGTTGAAGTCTTTGACGATGATGAAATCTGAATTACCAAACGTTGTAAAGTCCAACAAGAACTACAATCGGTCCAACGCTCATCAACAAATCTCTAATCAGTAGCTTTAGAGCAACTTTTGATTGTTGACGGACACCTGCTTGAATTTGGTCATCCATTTTATTGGAAAGGTCGGTTGCCTTATCTCGAACAACGCCGAGTGCCGCATCAGCGGCTTCAAGACCCTTTTCTCCAGCAATACCACCTGCCCCAAGTAAAGTTCCCAAAATTGATTTTTTGGAATCACTTTCATCATTTTGATTCTCATCTACATCTACAACTTCCTGCTTTTTGCCAGTCAAGCGCAAGCCACCAATGAATCCAAGCGCACCTCGGGCATGAGATAGACCCTGAGCAGTAAGTTTCACGACCACTCTATTTCGCTCAGATACCGAGCGTATTAGTCGCCGAGTGCGTGTAACTCTCAGAAAATCTCCGAATAACCACAAACCACCAACTATCAATAATGCATAAATTGCTTCTGTAGGAGTTTCTGACCATCCCTCCCAACCAATTGGGTCAAACAAAGTTCGGGCATAAAACGCTAAAATAAATGGCAAGAATACAGCCAAAACCTCATTGAATACAATGACCCATAATCCCTTAATTTTCAATGAATTAATAGCCTGCCAAAGGATTTTACGATCTGGTGAAAATTTTGAAATCAAGTCAATTAATGGTGGGAGCACCAAAATTAACCTCAATAGTAGGGGAATTACTAGCATGTAGAGATAGCCTTCGTAAGGCGAGGCTGGCGGCAATGAAGGGATGAAAATCACCTCTGCCATATCATCCGACATGACTTCATCTGCCATCAAGTCTGCGCCCGAAGGCTCATGTGTGAAATCCTTCCCTACGGGAAGTAATGGCATTCAATCACGACTTGTCAGATTGGCTCGGAATCTCAATTGATGACGAATGGCTTGAAGAAAATATCCGCTGGAAGGACTTTGGAACCGGCGTCCGTCTTGGCAAGCTTGCCCGCGAAGGCGATTGCTCACTAGTGTTGTACGACGCAGATTCAGAAGTTGAGGTTGAGGCCTTTATGCCCCACATGCATCCTGGGGGAGAAGCCTACCTAGTCTTGCGTGGCGAAGTGTACGATGAGTCAGGGACGTACCCACAGGGCAGCCTAGTATGGATGGATCCAGAAACCACACATAACCC
>CBFHYB010000181.1:693-2099 GCA_965659915.1 Candidatus Thalassarchaeaceae archaeon | reverse complement strand
TGGCGCAGAATAACAGCGGCTCAATACCAGATTTAGATCGGATAACTGCACAATCATTACTCTTTGACAATTTACTATACAAGAGAGGAAATAGTTGTGAGTCAATGAATGGTACATCACAGGGCACAATTTGCACCGACCCCCATCCAAGTTGATGTGCAACTTTGACGGCCCCATTCATACCTCTGACCGCAGAGTTCTGATTTTGATTCAAATCATCGTCAAATGCAATTCTCATTGCTAATGTATTTCCGTCAATATTTGGCGGCCATTTCTGAGGTCTTTGCTTGAGAGCGCTAATTACTGCAGTAGCCTGTTCTTGATTCTTGAATGAGAGAATGGCCTCGGGGATGCCAGCGGTTTGAACTGCTTTCACGACCCGCAGAAGCATCGCTTCTCCTTCTATCTCAATCAAAGCCTTTGGTTCACCCATTCTACTTGAGGGGCCACCAACGAGTATGATAGCGCCATCAGCAACCGATTGCATTGCCATTCATTCAACCTCAGCGATTCGGTTGACAGCATATTCTAATTCTTCCATCAAACTGTTGGCACGTTGTAAAATTGCTAATCGGTCTCGTCTTGTTTGAGCCGAAGGCAACCATTCTAGCAGTTTTGTAATGTCGGTGGCATTCCTATCTAACAGATATTCAAGAGCCGCTAATGCAATTGGGTCCTCAGGCTCAAGAAATCGCATGTACCGCCGTAGGGGCTAGTCTTCATGTTCATTTTGGCTGTTAAGCCAATTTTCGGCTAATTTTTCTCATCTCGCTTTGGGCGAAGAGAATCAAACATTCGGCCAACGAGGTCAACCACCCCTCCCAATTCATCTTTGACTTTTTGAAGAAGTTTAGGATCATCACTTTCTTCTAGTGAATCTTTCAATATTTCAATAGCGAGTTCATGTTCCTTGTCTGTAATCCGCAAACTAGATCGTAAAATCGCAATTACTGCCATTTCATCATGGCTCAATGAAGCGTTCACAAAAGCAGTTTCAAACATTTCTTCATAGATTTGTATTCTTTCGTTTTTATTGATGATTTCACCACCATCAACAACTTCACCAGTAATAACTGAATTGTAAATCTCGCTTGGAACAGTTTTCAAATCATTTTCTTTCTTGAAAAGAAGAATTGCTAATCTAGTAGCCAACCGCTGTTCTTCCCGTGTAAGAACCCCATCGCGTAGAAGGACCTCAATTACAGTGGCGTAAACTTCACGAGTTCGCACCGGGCCTTCGCCTGTGGGCATAATGTGACCACGCCCGCTTCACCTTTTCACTTTGACTAAAGGTCCGGTGGGTTCTTGAAGGAGGGGTAGTTCGGCCATTTTACAGGTTCACCTGTCCCAATCACCGGGCGCATAGACGCTCGATTCCGAGAAAAACGGCCCCAGTGGCGGGGCGG
>CBFHYB010000181.1:0-684 GCA_965659915.1 Candidatus Thalassarchaeaceae archaeon | reverse complement strand
ATTTACAGGTTCACCTGTCCCAATCACCGGGCGCATAGACGCTCGATTCCGAGAAAAACGGCCCCAGTGGCGGGGCGGGGTATACCTAAGGACTGAGAAAAATGAAAGAATCAGGCAATGCAAAATACATGATTAGAGTCAGCGTCAAACTTGACGGCCAAGCTCGTAGAAAAGACATCATAGGTGCTATTTTTGGGCAAACAGAGGGATTAATGCCAGAAGCACTGGATTTGAGAAAACTACAGCGTTCTGGGCGCATCGGGCATATTGATGTTGATTTAGATAGCAATAAGGGAAAAGTCAGCGGAGTTATTGAAATTCCATCATCTCTTGAGAACGTAGAGAGTGCAATTATTGGCGCTGCTCTTGAAACAATAGAAAGAATTGGACCGGCAGCTTCACAATTGAAGGTGCTTGAAATATCTAACATTCGTTCTTCTAAGAGAACTTCAATGGTTGATCGTGCAAAGGATATTCTTCTTGATATCGTTAAACAACGTGACACAGAAGCAGATAATTTGATTGATGAAGTTCGCAGTGTGTTAACAACCAGCGAAGTTACTACCTACAAAGATACAGGTATGACATGTGGACCAAACATTGAATCCAGTGACTCACTGATTATTGTTGAAGGCCGCAACGATGTCCTAAATTTGGCATCTTGTGGAATAAAGAACGTAATAG
>CBFHYB010000180.1:0-2115 GCA_965659915.1 Candidatus Thalassarchaeaceae archaeon | reverse complement strand
TTACCGCTCCACAATACCTTGAATCTCAAAACCCTCCTGCCCTAATTGTAAGGGGCAGTGATGGCACACCACAATATGTTGAAGATTCTGAAATACCTTTCACAATGGTCATCCCACAGGTACTTGCTGACCTGAATGAAAGTGGACCTCTTGTGGTATTTGGTCACGGGTTCTTAGGAACAGGAGAAGGAAGTAGCGACTACCTAGGTGGCTGGGCTGAAGAATACAAAGTCTCGTTTGTTGCTACCGACCTCTATGGATGGAGTTCATCTGACTTTGATACTCTTGGTTTGGGTATGATTGACCCCTCATATTTCCAGCATCAAGCAGAAAGAATTGAGCAGGCTTTAATCAACAAGATGGCAATGATTCGTACATTCAAAGGAGTTTGCTCCGATCTTGATGAGATGTATTCAGATGGAACCAACTTAGTCAACTCAACTGATGTACACTACATGGGATACTCACTTGGAGGGATTTACGGCGCTAGTGTAGTCGCTGTTTCACCTGATATTGATAGAGCAGCATTATGGGTTGGTGGTTCTGGATTCTCAACATTTGTTGAGCGTTCAACCAACTTTGCCACCTTTGCTGATTTGTTCTCTCATTCAGCAGCATATCCTGACCGCAATGACCGAGCCTTGTTGTTAGGTGTGATGCAGCAAATGTGGGACTGCTCTGACCCTGAGACTTTCCTATCCTTTGCAAATGATGGTTATGACTCAATTGTTGAGCCATTCTCTTTCCTCTCCATTATTTCTGTGAATGATGCACAGGTACCTGGTATCTCATCGGATCGAGCGGCAAGGACAGCTGGGATTCCAGTACTAGATAGTTCAGCGAGATTACCATACGGAGTTACACAACAGGCTGGACCAATTTCAGGCTCTGCAATTGTCTATTGGGATGGTGGATATGATGCAATGCCAGAAAGCAATTCACCTCCACCTGTTGGAGACGCTGGTAAAGCACACAACGAAATTGGAGTGATTGAAGATGTCAACGAGATGGTAAAAGAATTCCTTCACACAGGAATAATCATCGATACCTGTGACGTAACTTGTACCTTTGATTACAGTGCAGAGAACCCTGAATGAACACAGGTGATTACACGCCGTATAGACGGCTGATTTTGTCTGCTAAGTAGGCAACGAATGCGTCCGGCTTAGGTTGCTCACCAGTTGCTTCCTCAATGTGGTCTGATGGCTCAAGGATACTTCCTCTCGCGTGCACGTGCGTACGCATCCAATCCAAAAGAGGGGTGAATTCGCCTTTTCGCACCTGTTCATCAATACTGCCAATATCCTTCTCAGCGGCTTGCAATAACTGTGCTGAGTATAAGTTACCAAGAGTGTAGGTGGGGAAGTAACCAAACGCACCAAACGACCAGTGAATATCCTGCAATACGCCTTCTGTGCGTGTCGTGGAGCGAATGCCAAGGAATTCCTCGTACATATCATCCCAAGCATCAGGAAGGTCATCAACTTCCAACTCGCCGTTGATTAGTTTCTTCTCGATTTCATAGCGTATCATGATGTGAAGATTGTAAGTAGCCTCATCTGCTTCAACACGGATTAAAGTGGCTTCAACCTGGTTGACTGCCTGCCACAACATCTCAGGGGTTACCCCTTCAAAATTAGCAGGGAAGTGCTCCTGCCACATTGGGAAAGACCATTCGCAAAATGCAAGAGAGCGCCCAACTTGGTTTTCCCACAATCTGCTTTGGCTCTCGTGGACTCCTAGTCCGTTTGCTTCACCTGCTGGTTGGAAGTCAAGGTCTCTAGGCCTGCCCTGTTCATACAGTGCATGACCCGTCTCATGCATGGTTCCATAAATTGCCCCATAGGGTTCTTTCTCGTCGTAACGAGTTGTCCAACGAACATCATCCGGATTTGAGCCACCACAGAACGGGTGGGTTGATTCATCTCTGCGCCCTGCTTGGAAGTCAAATCCGATTGCTTCTGAAATCGCTTGACTGAGAGCCTCTTGAGAGGCCTTTGGCCATGGGTGCTTGTGAACCCATGAACAATCTGGCTTGTTCTCTAATTCTGAAACTGCTTTGATGAGTGGTACTGATGAATCTCGTAACCCTTGGAATAATGGATCTAGTTTTGC
>CBFHYB010000179.1:0-2117 GCA_965659915.1 Candidatus Thalassarchaeaceae archaeon | reverse complement strand
CAATTCATCGTGTAGGCGTCGGATTTCAGTCCGCATTTGATTTCTCAAATCAGCATCAAGATTTGATAGTGGTTCGTCCATTAGCAGAACTTTTGGTCTCCGAACCAATGCTCTTCCTAGTGCTACGCGTTGGCGCTGTCCACCCGACAATTCCTTTGGTTTCTTGCCTAGTTGTTCAGTCAATCCGAGTAAACTAGCCGCCTCGTCAATCCTTACTTGAATTTCCTCCTTGGAGAGTTTCCCTTCCCCCTTTGCCATCCTTAATCCAAAGGAGAGATTTTCTGAAACAGTCATGTGTGGATAAAGTGCATATCCTTGGAATACCATACCCACATCACGAGCCCCAGGGGCCAAATCGTTGACCACATTTCCGTCAATTGTGATTTGACCATCCGTTACATCTTCTAGTCCAGCAAGCATTCTCAGGCTGGTTGATTTACCACAACCACTTGGCCCAACCAGCACTAAAAATTCACCGTCATGGACGGTTATATTCAGTTTATTTACTGCGACAGTACCATCATCATATCTCTTCGTTACATTTTCGAATTTCACTTCGACCATTTCTTCACCCCTTTACTCCTCCAGCAGAAAGTCCCTCTATGAGGAATCTTTGGAAAATAATGAACAGTAAAACAACTGGGATACTGACTAAAATTGATGCGGCAGCGAAATCACCCCATGCTTGATTGGTTGTAGAGATCATTGATGCTAGACCTACTGGTAGTGTGTACATATCATTGGATGTGTTGAATGTCAAAGCAAGTAGGAATTCGTTCCATGCCGCTAAAAATGAGAACAGTGCTGTGACAGCAATAGCAGGAACAGAAAGAGGAAGAATGACTTTTCTAAACACTTGAGCCTGATTACATCCATCAAGAATAGCTGCTTCTTCCAATTCCTTAGGTACAGTGTCAAAGAATCCCTTTAACATCCAAACACAGAGAGGTAAAGCAGTAACTGAATATGCTAATACTAACCCCAGCCATGAATTGAGAAGACCGAGAGATTTCATCACTAAAAAGTACGGGACTAAGATGATAATTCCGGGGAACATTTGGACCAAAAGGAAGGAGAACATTGCGGGCTCACGTCCACTAAACTTGAAGCGGCTGAAAGCATAACCAGCAGGTATGGCTAATGCAAGCCCAAGGATTGTAGTGCCTACACTAACAATAATTGAATTACGTAACCAAATCCAGAACGATTCACCATGTAATATTTTAGAGAAATGTTCAGTGCTAAATTGGTCAAACAACGCGCTTCCTAGCGTGTTTCCAGGTGACAGTGCAATATCAAGAATCCAGATGACAGGTATCAGAACTAATACAACCGCATGGAGGAGAATGATGTGGACTCCAAGAGCCGACAGTTTTGGAGCGAGTTGTCGGTTTCTTGCAAGTCCTTTAGCGGCATTTTCAGTTGTCATCGTGCCTTTTACCCAAGCAGAAACATGTGGTGATGAAATCCACCAAATTGTAATCGCCGCTGGAATAAGAAGCCAGGCTCTAGCCCAGAAATCAAAGATTACTAGGTCAGATGTGCCCAAGCGGAGAATCGCTGAAATCATTGCTATGCCAGCAACAAGAATAGCAAAATCGCGTTTGGCATTTTCTTGCTGTTCAGGAAACATCATCAACAGCATTGCTAGAATTGCAACATCAAGAATTGACAGCATCGCACCGTCACCTGTTCTCAGCCATTCTATTGGGATGATGGCAATATTTACGAAAATGGCAGTAATTATCCAAGTTCTCAGTGTGGAGAGTTCTACCGGCTGGTAGTGTTTCTTCGCCAAATCCTCACTCACGCTACCGCCTCCGTTGCATTGGTTTGCTTCATGTAAACTACTGAGAACCCTAGTAGCATCAAGAAGATGACAACCGACCAAGCCGCCGCTACGCCATAAGCGCCATCTCTGAATGCTATGTCATACACGTAAGTGATGAGAATATCAGTTGAGCCCGGCTCACCAAAGTAGAGATCAGGCCCTCCATCAGTCATTAGATAGATGACATTGAACATGTTAAATGTCCAAATAAATCCAAGCAATGAAAGAGGCACCATTGCCGATTTCAAGTTAGGAAGAGTCAGATGACGGAATTGTCGCCAACTAG
>CBFHYB010000178.1:0-2190 GCA_965659915.1 Candidatus Thalassarchaeaceae archaeon | reverse complement strand
TAATGCTTTGGGCGGAGAAAACCGAGTACAGTCAAGTAAGCGAGTTTACGCAGACCAAATTACGAGGAAAGCGGTTGAAGCTGGAATGCCAGCAACAAGCAGTGAAGAATTCAAAGATGCAATCACTGAGGGGACACCTCGTATTGATGAAGATACAATGGCTGGGGAATTAGCCAATGTTGTCGCTGGACGGGTGGCCAATTTACTTGACTTACAAGGGCCAAATTTCAGTGCTGATGCTGCTTGCGCCTCTACTTTTGCGGCATTGGTTTCTGCTTGTCAGATGCTTCAAACAGGCCAAACCGATCTGATGCTGTGTGGGGCAAGTGACCGGACTATGGACCCTGGGACATATGCTAAATTCAGTGCTATTGGTGCACTATCGCCACTTCATTCCCGTCCATTTGATGTACGTGCTAATGGATTTGTAATGGGGGAGGGAGCCGGTTGTGTTGTCCTCAAGCGATTAGAGGATGCCATGGCAGATGGCGATACAATATACAGCGTCATCCGAGGAATTGGGTCCTCAAGCGATGGTAGAGGAAAAGGAATCACCGCACCATCAACTAGAGGACAAAAGCAGGCAGTGATGCGAGCATATCAGCAGGCTGGTTATTCGCCATCCTCAGTAGAATTGATTGAGGCTCATGGTACTAGCACTAAGGTTGGAGACGCAACAGAGTTGTCAACTCTTGCCGGAGTATTTGCAGAACGAGGCGCTGGAGATTTTGTTGCAGTTGGTTCAGTAAAAAGTCAGATTGGCCATCTCAAAGCGGCTGCTGGGATGGCTGGTTTGCTGAAAGCAAGTTTAGCGCTTCATCACAGAACTTTACCTCCTTCAGCAGGGTTTGAACAACCAAATACTTCTGTAAACTGGAATGAAATTCCATTTTTCGTTCCAACAATATCCTCTGATTGGCCAATTCCACAATCTAAATCACCTAGGCGAGCAGGTGTTTCGTCGTTTGGTTTTGGTGGAACAAATTTCCATTGTACAATTGAGCAGTACGACCCAGAGTATCACAAAAACATCATTCATAGCCTTACTGAGCATTCATCTTCTAAAGTACAAACTCCAACGGCTCCAAGTGTTCTTGATTCAACCGCAACTCCCTCAATGAGCCACAAAGAATTACTTGAAATTGAAGGAGGTGTATTGCTTCTTAATGCTGATGATATTGATTCTTTAGCATCAAAAATTGAACGAGTAAAATCAATTCTCTTCTCATCATCATTTTCCAACTTTGATACTGATCCAGCAGGCCGTAGACTCTCAGCAGTACTTTCGGATTTATCCTCTGATTTTGAAGCGAAAGGAACTCGTTGCGGTATCGTCGCCACTAATTGGAGTCAATTATCCAAGAGAATGGATTTGCTGAGTGAGAATCTCTCAGATTCATCAAAATGGGAATTCCTAGCAAAACAAATGGTTTTCATCACTGAAGAGGAAGCATTACCTCCAAATGCAAAATTGGTACAGATGTATCCTGGTCAAGGTAGTCAATATGTTGGCATGACTCTAGATCTCTCAAAGAGGTTTGAAGTGATTGGTGAAACATGGGCTGAAGCGGATTCAACCATGTCCGAAATCCTTGCAGGTGAGAAACTTTCTAAGTTTGTTCTGCGTGATAACCTTACAGAAAAGCAGGCTAAAGATGCTGAAGATAAGTTGAAACAAACAGAATTCACTCAACCAGCAATGTTGACAGCAGATTTAGCAATTTACAGGTTGCTAAGTGAGCATGGCATCAATCCCGACATGGTTGCTGGTCATAGTTTGGGCGAATACGCCGCCTTGATGGTATCTGGAATAATGAAATTCCACGACGCACTACGTGCTGCGGCTGCCCGTGGTACTGAAATGGGTAATGTGGAAGTAGAGGACAAGGGATTGATGGCAAGTGTCACGGCACCACTTGAGCAAATACAGGAAGTCATAGATTCAGTTGATGGTTACATAATTGCTGCGAATAAGAATTCCCCGATGATGGCTGTAATCGCAGGTGAAACAGAACCAATGCAAGATGCAATTAGTCGCTTTGGTGAATTGAATATTCCATGCGTTACTCTTCAGACAAGTCACGCATTCCATTCACGTATTGTTGCTCCTGCTAACGAGCCACTACACCGTTTCCTTGAAGGATTAGAATTGTCTTTACCTTCAATCCCTATAACGGCTAACTATGATGG
>CBFHYB010000177.1:0-2198 GCA_965659915.1 Candidatus Thalassarchaeaceae archaeon | reverse complement strand
TGCTGAAAGCATCTTCATCATCACCAAAATGTTCAACGAAAGTTTTGGCATTATTAATTGCAGAACGAATCTTTGCTCGATTACGAATTATTCCAGCATCACCCATCAATCTCTCTACATCATCATCATCAAAGGCGGCAACCTTGGTGGGGTCAAAGCCCGCAAACGCATTACGGTAATTCTCACGTTTCTTGAGAATAGTTATCCACGAAAGTCCAGATTGTGCGCCCTCTAGAACAATTTTCTCAAACAATTTACGCCCATCTCGGTTTGGTCGCCCCCATTCCTCATCGTGATAAGCGATGTAGAGTGGGTCTTTGGTAGACCATGGACACCGTGTTGCTTCAGTCATTAAGAAAACGGATTGTGTCTTGGGTTTTTGTCATTCCGTCTTGTTTGATGGTATCGAAAAAGTATCAACTATTGTTGACTTCGTCTAATGTATTCTGAGTAATTACCTGGCCAAATTTTGAGACTCCCATCACCTTTCAATTCCCAAATAGTGTCACAAACTTGGTCCAAAAACCAGCGATCGTGACTAACTGAAATTATCGCCCCATCATACTCCTTCAACGCTTCTTCAACAGCATCAGCGGCATCTGTATCAAGGTGGTTTGTTGGTTCATCAAGAAGCAAAAGGTTGTTCTCTTCCAAGAGGAGTTTTAGCATCGCTACCCTCGCTCTTTCCCCACCACTTAATTTACTCATTTTTGTTTTGACCATTCCTGGAGTGAACTGGAATTGGCCAAGTAGTGCGCGTAACTCGCCATACGGCATTTTCGGTTTCATTTTCTGAATCTGCTCTTCAGGTGTGAGTGCAAAATCAACGTTCCTGTGGTCTTGATGAAAGTATCCTGTTTGTACCCCTGGTAGAACTTCTAACTCTCCAGAATCAAGTTTTATTTCACCCATGATTAGGCGTAATAGTGTCGTTTTTCCAGCACCATTCGGGCCAACAACACCTATTTTTTGGCCTCGGCAAACCCCAACAGTAACAGCATCTAAGATTGGTCTATCAAGCCCTTCAAAGGTGAGATTTGCTTTACGGAAATCAAGCACATCCAAACTGCTTTTCTGGGTCGAAGAAAGGTTGAATCGTAACGCCTTCCGTTGTCTTGGTTTGATTGATTTCAACCATTTCAATTCACGTTGCGAACGCATTATCATGTGGTGTTTTTGGGAAATTGATTTATCATATTTATTTGCTCTTTTCATTGATTGTAAAGCCCCAGTCACCCGTTTAATCTCTTTAGTGACTTTGTCAATCCTTTCGTCTAAGGTTTGTAAAAACAATTCTTTTTGAGCAATGTAAGCACTGTAATTTCCGGGGTAACCGCGTAATGATGTATTGTGTACTTCAACAATATTATTGCAAACTCGGTCAAGGAAATACCTGTCGTGACTAACTAACATAAGCGCTCCCTTAAACTCCATCAGAAAACCCTCTAACCAATCAAGTGTTTGCAGGTCAAGGTGATTGGTGGGTTCGTCCAAAAAGAACACATCAATTTCACCCAAGCCAACGAGTTGTCTTGCCAGTGCTACCTTCGCTCTTTCTCCTCCGGAAAGTTGCGATATGGAAATGTCAAGTGGGTGATGAGCCAAATCTAATGCTTTGAGAATTTCTTTGGCATGCCCAGCAGCATCACCACCTCCCGAGCGAGCCATTAAACTCTGTAATTCTTGGTAACGATCCATCACTTGTTGCCATTCACCGTCGTAGAATGAAGGCTCAGCCATTGATGCTTCAATGCTGGTAATTTCTTCCTCTATTTCTTGGAATTGCCGACCTCGGCGATTCAACTCTTCTTCTAAAGTAGCATCTTCTTCAATATCGCGAACTTGGGTTAAAAATGCGATTCTAAGCGCTGGTGCGAATGTAATATCACCAATATCTTGGTCTTGATTAGATATTGTTCGAAGCAGTGTAGTCTTACCACTACCGTTGTGACCAACGATTCCAATACGGTCGCCTTCATCGACTCTGAGTGCTACACCTTCCAAAACATTGAGAGAGCCAAACGACTTGTGAACATCGTCTAAACGAATCAGTTCACGCGCCACTCAAATCAATCCTACAAAACGAGCCCGAGAGCCACCCCTTCAAGGCGCATGGGAACTCTCCTCATCTCCAAGCTCCGCGAGGAATACCCTGACCGCATCATGATGACCTTCTCCATCATTCCGTCCCCGAAGGT
>CBFHYB010000176.1:0-2212 GCA_965659915.1 Candidatus Thalassarchaeaceae archaeon | reverse complement strand
GAGGTATCATGCGCCCACATTTCGTAGCCAACGCTGGTATCATCATACGCACAGAAGTAGAGTGTGGTGCCGAGGAGCGTGATACCGGAGTATGATCCTACCTGCCTCAGGTTGAAGTCAGTGACCTCCCATGTTGATGAATTGGTAATGCCATAACCATACAATTTTGAATATCCACTTCCCGAGAAGTATAGTGTGTTGCCAACAAGCGTAATACCGTCGGAGACCATTCCGACGTATGTTATTGTTGAAGCCTTCCATGTTGATTCGTTAGAGATAGTGTATGCCCATAGTTGGTGGTTTGATGACGATGACCCCGAATCAGATGCATCGAAGTATAGTGTGTCATCAACTAATGTGAAGCCGCTCTGTTTTCCAGGGTAACCATGTCCGCTACCCGGCCTGATGTCAGACACCTGCCATGTCGATGAGTTAGAAGTATCGTGCGCCCACAGTTCGTAGCCAGAGACACCATCCTTCGCATCGAAATATAGTGTGTCACCAACCAATGTGGATCCCGTATAGCGTCCAGTAAAAGCGCCGTTTCCATTTCCTTTGTAGATGTCGTCAACTTGCCATATTACGTGCTTACTGCAGTAGGTCGTGGTGTAGTCCACTTCTCCAGATTCTAGGATACCGTTTTTGGCGACCCCATCACCATCACCGTTGTCAAGACCTTGAGTTATTACCCGCCCACCTGCGGTGCACCCCACAGATGCCGTAGGTGAAGAAATGCTGGTTAGCATAGTATTTGGTGACGCACTTCCGTTTACGCCATCAACTCCGTCTGCTCCGTTGCAGACATACTGGACATGATCAACTTCAATTGCCTCAAGTGCGCCATTTCCATTATCATCAACTCCCACCTCAATCTTGAGGCCACCATCGGTACAATTTGAGCCAACAGATTCTACGGTTGTAACAGCTAAAGCAGTCATTCCATCCACACCATCCATTCCATCTTCACCCACGGGTCCAGGGGAGCCCTGCACACCATCTTGTCCATCGGTACCATTGGTACCATCAGTGCCATCAGAGCCATCAGTGCCATCAGAGCCCGCAGGTCCAGTCAGATTGACAAACGCCCAACCAGTACTTGTGCAGGTCTCAAATCCTGCTGTTGAAGCGACATAGTATAGTCGCCCGAGGGTTGCCGAGCCACATGCCGGCAAATCGTCTCCGGAGTCTACATAGTAGACATCCCAATCGTCACCAATCTGGTTGTTTCCGTCATCAGTTCCATCACCGTCACCAAATGTATCGGTGTCATTTCCATCGTTGTTCAAAATTATAAATAACCCTGCAATAATTAACATTAGAAGAACCAAAACAGGAGCAGTCGCATCCTTACGCATAATCCTTAATGATTAACTCTTATTAATGATAATTGCGCATATTATTTTGCAAATCAAATTATACGATTGGGTGTCATGTCCGAAGTGATGCGGGGCCATCTCTCAGTATACTTGGTTGCGTTTCTTTTGCTACCTGCTCTAACTGGGTGCATGGCTAAGGAAGAATCTGACCCCTCATCATCTGATTTGGAAATCTCTCCTGAAATTCTATCAGGTGCCCAGTTTCAGTATGTGGAATTCACTGCTAAGATGGCTATGAGTGTGCATATTCCCTATTTCGTACTTGACGTTGAATCTGGTTTTGTCACCAACAACACTACACTTCACTTCAATGGTAAAGACACCAAATCAATCCAGATGCTTGCACCTTCCAACCTTGAGTCCGCTTATTTTCTAGTAGGCGAGGTGAATCAAGATAGTTGGGAAATGAGAGCCACGAACCAGAGTTGGGATGAATGGTTCAATTCAAGCGAGTTTGACTCAACATATTCCTATGTCAAGCACCCTGTATTCCGCACACCTCTTTCCGGGCTATCTTCTGCAGAAGGGGCTAACCACAGCACAGGATTGGTAGATGGTTATTCAGTGTATGAATGGATGGAAATGTTCACTGATTCAAATTCAGGATATAATGAGCGTTGGGGGCCTTTAGTGTGGCGAGATCCAGCATATGAGAGGGCAATAGGATTCCTAAGAAACGAGTTCGCATCAATGGGAATGGATGCCCAAATCCATCGCTACGAAAGTTCCTCCTCACCATTTGCAGTGAATGTATGTGGATACAAAACAGGTACATTGTATCCCGATGAATGGCTGGTCCTAGGTGCTCATCTAGACATTGCAGAAGTTGGTAGTGG
>CBFHYB010000175.1:0-2217 GCA_965659915.1 Candidatus Thalassarchaeaceae archaeon | reverse complement strand
ACCGATGGTGAAAATCTCACCTTTTGGGATCGCTCAGACGTTCCTAACCCACGTGAAATTAGTAATTCACTTTGTCATGAAGATCAGTCACATCCTGATTCACAAGGATTGTCTGACTACAACTGGTTATGGGGGCAGTTCATCACCCATGATATTGACCATACGACTACTCAAGATGGTAGAACACCAGACCAAGATCAACCTGACACCGCATATATTCCAATCTCCGAAAATGATGAATGGATGGGATTCCCCGGTGGGTTACAAATGAGATTTTTCCGTTCATTAGTGGCTGATGGTACTGGGGATGGAGACCCACTAAATCAAAGAGAACACCCTAACACAATTACAACTTGGATTGATGGTTCAGTGGTTTACGGCAGTGATACAGCAAGGGCAGATTGGTTACGTGAAAATCGCGGTGGAAGAATGAAGGTTAGTGACTTTGAGGAAGGCGACTTACTTCCCCAAGCAAACTATGCAGAAGACCCTACTACTCCGGGTATGTCATTTGCCGGTTTCAATTTTACAAATTCATTTGTTGCAGGTGACGGTAGGGCGAATGAGCACGTAGCATTACTTTCGATGCATACCCTGTTTGTTAGGGAGCACAACCGTTTGGCTGGTGAAATTTTGGATAGGAATCCGGACTGGTCAGATGAGCAGATTTACCAATATGCAAGGCACATCAATATTGGATTGATTGAGTCTGTTACTTACAATGAATTCTTGCCATCTCTAGGCATTGAATTAGACCCTTACGAAGGTTACAATTCTACAATTGACCCGTCAATTTCCAATGAGTTTGCAACAGTTGCATTCCGCATGGGTCATAGTCAAATTGGAAGTACGATGTTCAGACTGAATGAGACAAGAATGCCTTCACCACAAGGTCACCTTACTCTAAGAGAAGGATTCTTTGATGTTACCCCAATTACTGAGGGAGGTGGAATCGCCCCGATTTTGCGTGGTCTTGCTTACAATGTACAACCAGAAAATGATTTGATGTTCGTTGACGATTTACGAAACCAAATGTTTGGTCCTCCAGGTGCAGGAGGGATGGATTTGTGCGCTATTGATACTCAACGAGGTCGCGACCATGGGGTTCCAGATTTCAACACCGTTCGCGAGGCATTTGGATTAGCAAGATATACGAATTGGAGTGATTTTTCAAGCGACAATGCTACTATTGAAGCCTTGAACAACACGTATCCCGATGTAGATAGTGTTGATGCATTTATCGGTATGTTGGCAGAAGACCACATTGAAAATTCAGCCCTTGGAGAAACAATGCATGTCATCATTAAGGAGCAATTCACAAGATTGAGAGATGGTGACAGACTCTATTATGGCTCGGAATTTTCGGAGTTAGCAGATATTCAAGATCAAATTGATAGTACAACTTTAGCCGATATCATCCTTAGAAATACAGAGATTGAGAGAATTCAGTGTAATGTATTCTTTTCCGAGCAAGTGCTCGATGAAATGGAATGCAGTTTGGAAAATAAAGAAGTAACAAGTGACGGTTCTAACAATAACGAGCCATCAGCATCCACAAGTAGTGCCGATATAATCACTTATACAGTGCCATTAGTGTTGGTAATTTTAGTTCTAATCTTGGCTACTGCACAGAGTAATAACAAGAATGAGAGTTAATCGATAGGGAACGAAAGGGCCGTAAAGCGATTTGGCAAATTTCTGTAATTGGCCGTGGACAACTCTCTGCAGTTCGTGAATCGGCGTTACCATGAAAGGAAAAGTAGCATATGTTACAAGGCCCCCCCTTTGGCATGTTAGTATGGCTTGGAATTCTGAGAAGCCTAGAATTACGGCGAGCAAATTGTTTGTGGTTTGCTTCATATTACTGTCAATGCCTTGGATGAATGTGTCTGCAGATTCAGACCCTTATGTTGAGATAGTAGTCACGCCACAACAGGAATACTACGATATTGCAGATAACCTAACACTTCAACAATCTGTGCGTTTTGAAATCGATGCCTACGATGTTAATGAGAGCGATTCGTATCGAATCAGAATAGCACTTTACCAAGACTATGAAATCTATGGGGAAGGAAACAAAATTAACGCTGCAAATTTCACTAGTACTTCTGTTTCAGTCTCACTTTCCGATTTGTCTTCTGAATGGATTAATAACACTAATTATTCTGTCTTTGCTGAGTTATCTGAAAAAGAATTTGGCGAAGATGAGTTTCATCT
>CBFHYB010000174.1:1992-2223 GCA_965659915.1 Candidatus Thalassarchaeaceae archaeon | reverse complement strand
AGAATTTCACCGTTTACTGACTGCTGGCTGGTTACACGCAGTCGGCCGTGGCGGTAGTGATATTGTGATTCAACACATACTCGGAAACATACTCGTTATTGCCTTGGTAGGGGTTCCTTTAGAACAGCGTCTTGGGAGAGAGAGATTTCTTCTTGTGTATCTAATTGGTGTGCTCGCTGGAAACCTTGCATGGTGGTTTTCTCACTGGGGAGAATTCCGTTTTGCTTTAGG
>CBFHYB010000174.1:0-1982 GCA_965659915.1 Candidatus Thalassarchaeaceae archaeon | reverse complement strand
GATTCGCAAGTGGCCAGTGTCCTTGATTGCTCTTTTGAAAGTCGGTTTAGAAATTGTACAAGTCGGCATGTTGTATGGTGGTTGGAAGGGTACTTCTTCAGTCGCCCACCTCGCTCATGTTGGCGGTTTTTTCGTCTGTTATGCACTTGGTAGAACAATTGCTAGAGGTGGGCCAACTCAACCCGAAATTCGTGACCGTGGGCCGAGTGCAGCAGCGGCTGAAAAGGGGGATGAATTTTCTCGAAAAAGGAAGATGGGAGGACTCAAATTTGATCCTTGGGATGATGCTGAAAAACCTCTAACTGGGAAGCCTGCAAAAGTGCTTGAAAGGTTACGAGAAGAAGGAGATGAATTAGAGACACGAAGGGCTTGGCTTGAAGAATTATCAGAAGTCGCCCGATGCCCAGTGTGTGACTCGGAATTAGATGTTGAAATTAACGATGAAGTCACTCGGTTGGTTTGTTCCAAGACCCGCAAGCATCTGTTGTGGCCTTAAATTGATGATTTTACTCCTATGGAGTAACCATCTTTGGTGTAAACCGACTGCAATCGTGCTTATATCCCACTTCGGAGTCTTAGACTCCGTTGGGGGGTTGATTCTTGTCAAGCCGGATTAATAGAACCGCAGTTCTCCTAGTCTTGTTGATGCTTGCTCCCTGCATCACAGTGGTTTTTTCTTCTGCTGGCCAAAGCTCCTCATTGGGCACTCAATCTGATGATGCACAAACCTCTACTTCTCCTATACCTCAGCCACCAATCCTAGTTGAGGGATTACCTCCTCTATTCTGTTCGGAAACAGAAATCTGCCCAACTCCTGTTCGCCTGCCAGAAATCCCAGTTGACAGTTGGAGCCATGAGGATCATCAATGGTGGTTTAGATATGGTCCGGATTTAGATTGGAATGGAATGGATGACAGACTCCAATACATTTTGGCTGATGTTTACCCATCTCAATCACCAACCGCAATAACTGGAGATGATGGTAGACTAACTCTTGCCCTAGTGATTGATTTTGCTTGGCATCCCGAAGAAAGAGAATTAGCGCAAGTGAGAGAAATACTGCTTGAGCATGGTTGGGTAGGTGAAGAAGGTGGTGCTAGATTTTTCACGGTTGGTGAAATTGATTCAATAATTGTTGACAAAGTTCCTCAAAGTGCATTAATGGATATTTATCATCTAGAAGGAGTTGTAGTGATTGAGCAACAAAATGTGATGGTTCCTTCAATGGCAATTGCCTCCAAGGCAATCAAAGCAAGAAGTAGTGAAACCTACACAAGTGGTGCCGATATGTTGGGTATTCGCGGTGATGGGGTTGTTATTGCAATTCTAGATTCAGGTGTTGATAACGAACATCGCTCTCTCAATGATTTTGACGATTTAAACGATGAACCTGATGGTGATGCAAATTCGTACGACGATCAAAAATGGTTAGCAGGTTTTGATTCTACAGATTCTTTAAACAGTCAAACATCAGATGGTTCAATTGACCCAGATGATACAGCAGGACACGGTTCTCATGTTGCTGGTATAGCACTTGGAACAGGTGATGCTAGCAGGAATCACATTGGAATAGCGCCAGGCGCTTACCTTGTGGATGTCAAGGTGTTTACCGATATTGGGCGCTCAAATTCACAATACACTATTGCTGGTATGAACTGGACAATCAATAACAAAAATACCGATTGGGGTAATAATGCTTCAAGCAATGGTATTGATATTATGTCAATGTCTTTTGGTAGAGCTCGCTCACCAATCGGTGGCCAAGATACAGGGGATAATGGTTCAGATGCTGAGGCTCGTTTGGTCAATGATGCATGGGATGCCGGAATAGTTCCTATTTGTGCAATGGGGAACGATGGCGCCAACTATGTCGCATCACCAGCATCTGCTGACCGTTGTATTGCAGTTGCCGCTTCCGATGATCGTGATACCGTAGTTAGAACTGATGATGAAGTTGCAGATTACTCAAATTATGGCCCACG
>CBFHYB010000173.1:0-2257 GCA_965659915.1 Candidatus Thalassarchaeaceae archaeon | reverse complement strand
AGCGGCTATTTGGCAAGCAAATTACGGAGTCAATGATTATGGACAAATACCGCTGTTTAATGTTGAAATTAATGCCCTATCAATCGTGCTTTTAATCTCATTTTTAGGTGGAATATACTCATTTTTAACCCGTTTCATCACCGCCCGCAAGGAACTCGTAGCGATGATATCCGCCCCCCTAGGGGGCGATGATAGCGATGATGATAATTAAAATGGCCAAGATTTGACTCTAAATGGCCTTACAATGCGTCAGCCTCATAACCGCCTCGTTACCACACCCCCTTACGGAGGGATTGAGCGTGCGCTGTAATTTGATGAGTAAATCAATTCTAATAACCGCACTTATGCTACTAGTTTCGGCGGTACCATTCGTACCTGCTGTTGCCGCTGATCAGGCCGCACCAGCTGATATGCAAGCGCAGAATATTGATGCAGTGTTTGATTCCTTTACTGAATCTACAACAATAATGTGGGAAAATGTCCAAACCCAAAATTTGACAATTGCTCAAATGCTTCAGACAAGCAGATACCTAGTATATCGTAGTGATTCGCAAATGAATTCCAGCCTAATTCAGAACGGAACTATTCCGTATATCGCTAACATCTCCGCTTGCACAGGCAATGTAGTCAGTTGTCCTGGCCAGCAACATTCTGTCAATCACCCATTACCTCCTGGAGTCAATGGCACGTTCTATTACGGTGTTGCAACTCAACTAGATGATGGTTCACTCAAAGCATTCATGGAGTTGGGGAGTGCTCATATTCCCGAACCGATTTACGAAAATACACACGATATTATTGCGCCATTTGCGGTAAATGCCACCTTTTATCCAGAAACCAGTAGAACTAGAATTGATTGGATTAATCTCAATCAACTTCAACCCGGCACTTTGCTTGAGACTGGCCCAAATGCATACATCTCTAACATTTATCGACATCTTTCTCCAGCAAATAGAGCGAATTGGTTTGGAATGCAAAAGACACTGGTTGCAAGCGAACCTGCTGGCGTGTCAAGCACATCTTATGACGTTCCGCCCAACACTGATGTTGAGGCATATTATTCTGTGACTTACTTTTACCTTGGTTACGAAGACACCCGCTTTATTGGTGGTGTCAACACCATGGATGCTGAATTCCCAGTTGCTGAAGATAATGTCGCACCTATTGATGTTGAAGGCGTGGAAGCTTCATTCATAGCCGAATCGCTTGGTGGTACAGGAAATACCACAATCACTTGGATTGATATCCCAGAAGAACTTGGTGCTTTGTATCATGTATGGCGTTCAGGTGCACCATTCAATGACACCCTAGATCCGAACGTTGAGCATATCGCTGTGGTTCCATCGGGAGTGACAACCTATCGCTATGAAGTTGAGAGAGGGTCCCTAGGTTATGCATACTATGCAGTAACCGCTGCTGATGCTCGTGGCAACCACAATAACACAATCCTACCTTCCTCTGTGGCTGGACCTATCATGGAGAATGCTTTTGATCCGTGGGTAGCAGAACCAACTAATGTCCAAGCCGTATATATCGGTGGAGGATGGACAAATGTAACTTGGACTGACCAAATGGGTGCGGAGGGCGAATATTATCACATTTGGCACTCTTGGACTAAACTTTCAGCAGCAAGTAATCTCACTCTTGAAGCAACACTTGCAGCAACAGTACCCGATGGAGTTGAATATGCATTAATTCCAGTTCCAATGGATAAGGACAGGCTTTCTTACTATTGTATAACGTCAGTTACTCGATACAATCACCTCAATGCAACATATGAAGATACACGCTTCATCCAAAATTGTATACCATTGTCTGTTCGCGAAGATACTCTCCCCCCTGCACCAGTACAACTCGCCCAACCAATGCTTCAAGGTGGCCAAAATAGCATTTTATTATCATGGATTAATTCCTTGGCTGAAGAGGAAGAAACCTACTCCATTTGGCGACATCTCGGTACACCATTTGAAAACAATGAGACCGGAAATTTGTCTGATGACGAAGGCTGGGAATTGATGATAGATAGTTATCTACCACAACCTTCTGAAACCACAATTCTCAGAGAATTATTTCTAGAAGAAAACTTGGATCGTTATGCTTGGTATGCTCTTATCATAGCAGATTCATGGGGTAATTCAAGAGATTCTGTCACTAATCGTTCAAACGTATGGCTTGTGCATGAGGACACTACGCCTCCTGAAGTAGAAATTTTACTTGGAATAGGGGGAGAAGAGGGAATGCCCGGTGGCCCACTAAA
>CBFHYB010000172.1:0-2264 GCA_965659915.1 Candidatus Thalassarchaeaceae archaeon | reverse complement strand
GTCAGATAGGAGTGGTACCAATGTTCCTGAACAATGTCAGGTTGTTGGGCCAATGCCGTAGGTGCGCTAGATAGTAGCAGCACGGCTAGAACTAAGACGGGTGTAATGCGCGGCACAAATGGCCGCTAATGGTGGGATGATTTGAGCCTTAGCATTCCTCAAAATCACAATGTAGCAATATGTGCGGCGACAATTTTTGTTGCTATCATAGCCGCAGAAAATTGAGTTAGATTACTATCATTACCTGCCACAATCTCTGCAACATCAGCCCCTATCACCTCAACTTGAGTGGCTGCAAAAAGAGTTTCAATTATCTCAACTGCTTGCCAATGAGCCAAACCACCCGGAACTGGCGTGCCCGTGTGAGGGACCAGTGAGCCATCTAGTCCATCAATATCGAAAGTAAGCCAAACTGGGCCAGTGAGCGCGGAAATCTCTGCTAGCAAATTATCCCATCCTTGTCCACCACTTGAAGGAGCCAAAAAATCCCTAGCAAACCAAGTAGAGACACGCTCGTCAGAATTGATGTAATCTTCTTCTTCTCGAGAATACGCTCTCACACCAATTTGTAGTAAATTCCCAACGCCTTCGTCTAGAGCACGTCGTGCCGCGCAAGCGTGACTGTAATTGTCTCCCTCTAACTCATCTCTCAAATCTGCATGTGCATCTATCTGTACAACGGTTAAGCGACTCAAATCACCTGCTAAAGTTGGGTGGTTAGAAAGGGCTCTCATTATTGCAGGGAGTGAACCATGCTCACCTCCCAAAACGATTGGAAAAACTTGTCCTTCTGTCCACTCTTGGAGATATTTCTCAATGCCTTCTAACTGAGTTGCTAATGAGCCACCTTCACCATCCCATGGGGGGGCTGTGAAAATCGCTCGTCCGGCTGGCAAATCTTCATTCAATAATGGGTCGTGTAATTCAACTTGAGCTGATGCCTCAATACAGGCTGCTGGACCGTTTTCTGTTCCTTGTCCGTATGAGACTGTCAATTCGTATGGAAGTGAAAGTATTGCAATATCAGCGCCTTCTCTTATTGACTCTTCCAAGCCGAGAAAATTTCCGCCGATTGAGCCCTCAGACATATCTCTCAAATTCGTGCTCGGGTTGTTTGGTTTTATGCATTCTCGCCGGTAAAAATTGAGGCTGGACCGACCCTATGGGTCGTTTTCACCGGATTGTTGATATATTGCGGTGTACAAATAGTAAGTGTACCCGAGTGCAATAATTTTGACCGAGCACTCAAACAGGAGAGATTCTCATGGGAATGACGATGGCTGGATTAACTGCTGCAATTCAACGGCATATTGACAAAGAAATGGAAAAGACTGTGGCCGAGAGCATGGCTGAACATGCGCTAGGATTCTTTGGTTATTACGATCGAATTATCGATAATGCTTTGGAACCAACTGACAGAAACCTGTTCTACATTTTTCAGGATTACAACCTGTTGACTACCGAATCCGAAGAAACCACTCTTTGGGATGGCAGAGAATGGCGAATCCATTATTGGAGATTTAAGGCTGAATTAGCTCAAAAAGCGCTCGGATACTTGGAAGAGGAAGAGGAAGAAGTTGACTCTCCTGAATTCAATATCTACGATGATTTGGCAACAGATATTTGGAATCGAACTGATGATGGTTATGAAGAACCACTGTTCTGAGCCAGCTCTTCTAAGAGATTTGATTATTGAGCCTATGGCGCATCCTAGGGCTGAAGAATAGGCTAAACACGATTTAACACGAAGGGTTAGGATTCATTAGGGAACAGAACGAAGGTCTACCTATGTTAGGAGTCTCACCTCGGTGGCCAGCGGTCTCAATGATACTGATTTTCATAATTTCATCTAGTGCCCCGGTGATTGCTGATGGAGTTGGTTTACCGGATGCATCCATCCACATAGACTGGCTTGACGAGGATGGGGATGGCGAAGCAGAACACGCCTATATCATTGAATTCAGTGAAGCCCCCATTCCTTCGGATTGGAAGATAGAAGTATTACACTCTGATTCAAATGGCACATCTCTAGGAAACTGGACATTCCGTTGGGGGGATGCAAATTATTCACTAGAACCGGTGAACTCAACCCACTTCCGTATTGTGGCTCCTACGAATATCTCATTTGGCGATTCGATTGAAATAGAGGTGTGGATGGAATCCGGTGGGGTCCCATCAACCACAAGAACTGTTGATGTGACCATATGGAATCAACCGATAGCTGATCATGAAATAACTGTCACAACTGACTGGTCATTACGGCA
>CBFHYB010000171.1:0-2272 GCA_965659915.1 Candidatus Thalassarchaeaceae archaeon | reverse complement strand
CAACATCTTCGGTTGCTAAAGCAGCAGCCAAGGCATTAACATCAACGGTTTGACTTAGAGTGAGAGTAGCACTACAGGCATCACTCTTCTTCGCTACCATCATCACCATCTCCCTCGGTGGTAATCTCTGCTAGTGGAGCATCTTCATCTTCTTCATTTAGAGTACGCTCGTATTCTATTGCAGCATTCTGTGCTATCAATGCCATATCAGTTGCAGTTGCTCCTTCAACAGATCGGCGGACAATCCTATTATTTGCATCAGATGCTCGAGTAAATGGTTGCCAGACTCCACCAGCAAATGTGTGGCCACACTTGCGGCAAGCCCAAATTCCAGCGGATTCACGTCTAACTTTCTGATATTGACAGACTGGGCAAGAATATTCTCTCTTCACCTTTCGTAGTGCGGATGAGGCTCTGCGTCTGACACTAACACCGTATCTAGCCCCGAATCTTGCTTCGAGTCCTGCTTTCTTAGTTCGCTTTGCCATTCAAACACCTCACAATGAATCTACTATTTTTCTCAACTCGGAACATCGTTGCTTAGCCGCACCCATGATTTCTACAAATTCGCTCGCCGAGAACACTCCCTTTAATCCCTTCTGCAAAGAGTGGACATGGTCATCTTCTCCAAGTGTGATGTGAATTCTCTCATCACCACCAACTTCCTCTTCTCTATTTGAATCATAAACAAACCTGCCACCTACTTTTTGGAAAGAACACATTATTGGGGTTTTGTTGATAGGTAATTTCCTGTCTTCACCGACATCAAATCGTTCACCAGGAAGGGTTGCGTTGTGAAGTGCTGCAATCGCCGCTAATCCAAACGCATCGAATAAATTACCATCATCACTGATTGCAAAGCAATCAATAATTACTTGCCAAACTTTTTCACCAGGAATTATACACAAATCTTTGGTGTCAATGCAACCAGATTCACGAATTCCTCTGTCAACTACTCTTCCAATCTCAATACTTTCAGGGCTTGGTGGCCCTGGTTCGATATGTCGGCCAGCTAATGGCCTCAATTCAGCACTTGTCATCAGACCACCTTCATCAGGTCGGTCTGGGTAAGGGGTTTGAAGTTGGAATTTGATTCCACAGAATACGATGGTATCTCCCATCTGTACTCTTGCACTCCCTTCTGCTCGATCAAGAACTCCGACTTCCACAGAAAGTTCACGACCTTCCCATTGGCCTCGGCCATCTGCTCTTTGGTCTCTTGATGCAAGTTCGGAGAGGTGGGCGCGTAGTAATTCAGGAACTAGGGGTTGAGCCATTATTGAGCACCCCCGTATTTGTTCGCTATTGCTTCCTTCATCAATTCATGAATTTTTAATGCGGCTTCCATATTGTAATCCCAAGCCTCTTGGAATTCAGAAGGCGACAGGTCACCATCCATTTGTAGGAAAACAAGTTCCCCACTGTTTGGAAGAACACCCATTGGTAAATCCGCTGCACCGTAGTTATCCTCTTCTTTATTCAGGTCACAAACTACAATTCCGTTAATTTTACCACTAGCAACACTAACTACCATGTCTGTCATAGGAATACCAGCATCTGCTAGAGCAAGTGATGCTGCAGTTAATCCAACACAACGTGTTCCTGCTTCAGCACAAATGATCTCAATTTCAACACGTATTTTGCTTCGTGGATAAAGTTCCAGTAAAACAACTGATTCCAAAGCATCTGCTGTTACTTTGCTAATTTCTCGACTGCGTCTGTTGAATCCGGGGCGGAATCTGTCCGTAGTTGAGAAGGGCGCCATGTTGTAGCGGACATCAAGAACTGCTCGCTCTTGACGCTGAATCTTTCTAGGATGCGCCTCCATTGGGCCATAAACCGAGGCAATGACATAATTTGTACCCCAGCGCATGCTAGCTGAACCATCTGCAACTGGAACTACACCCATTTCAATTTCAATGGGGCGTATATCCCCTGCTTTCCGGCCATCTACACGATTGCCATTCTCATCTATCATTTGGACGTCACCATATCCCATTTTCATCACTCTCCATTTCCGTTTGCTAGTTGGCCTGCAATAGCATCAGCCAATTCTGTTGAATGTTCATTGTCACGTACGAATGCCAATGCATCCCGTACTATTCTAATCCCCTCTGGTTCTCCATCAACCCAAATTCTACCATTTGCACCTAAGATTATTCTACAATTACTTGCATCCTTTAGTTGGTTAATGATTGCATTAGAACCACTAGAAATGGTTCCAACAAGATGAGGAGGTATTGTATCAACGAATCCTGAGTTAACCTTTCTT
>CBFHYB010000170.1:0-2420 GCA_965659915.1 Candidatus Thalassarchaeaceae archaeon | reverse complement strand
GTCAAAATCTGGCTTGTGAACCAATACTAAATCAGTTCCACCAACACGCTGGAAATCAGCCGCTGCATCAAGATAACGACCGACTCTATCCAAATGGAAATGGTTGTCTAGAATTGGGCCATTCCACTGCCCATCAACAAGAGTCATTGTGATGCCTCACGAATCATCTTCATCTACTTCAAGTGCAGGTTCTTGTGGCTCTGAGTCATCCTTTTCCTCAGACTCGTTGGATTTCACTAATACTTCCACGAACAGATTCTCGGCATCAAATCTAGTACCCCAATGTGTAGCCGCCATCTCGACCAAATTTTTGTGCCTAGCACCAAGAGCAATTCCAAGTCCATTAGAAAAGAATAGTAAATCCATATCGTGCAATTCATCACTAATACGAATGCACTCAAGACGCTCATCAGTCTCAAAAGCAGGATAATATTCTGAAACTTGGTCAGTTCTAAGTGGCTGGCCATAATCAAACGAAACTACGAGAGGTCCTTTCTCTGTGGTAATCCCTTCATCAGGCCTCCCTAATCGGAGTAACATTTCACGAGCTGCTGCCCAAGCGACTTCTGAATGATTGGTACCATGTACTACCAGCCTTCCCTCATCATCAACTAGAAGAGTGGCACGTGGATTCTTAAGAGCCAGTATCACATACTTACCACTCTTCTTGCCACCAAGAGAATTGATGACCTCTTCGGCCTCAAATGGTTGTGGGGCAGTGAACCTAACCAACTGGTTCTCTACCCTAACTTTGACTGCACTTCGACGACCCATTTTCACTCCTCCAACCCGTCTGCTTCAACATCTTCCACTTCTACGTTGGTCTTGAGCGTTGCGAGTATGTCTTTCATCCAATCTTGGTAGATTGGCACGATTAAAACTGGTTCTTCTTTGATTGATGAAAGGTTGGCGAGTGCTCCGCGTAATCTGCCTGCAAATCTAAGATTCCTGCTCTCTTGCAATTCTACTGTTGAAAATGATTCTGAAACTCTCCACCAAGTTGCTGCTAATCCTGCTGCTATTGCAAGTGATTCCGAACCATCTGATATTGGAGGTTCGCTAACTTCAGGTTGAGTGCGCTTCCATGTTTTAGCAAAACGGCGACGAGCAAATAATTGCAAAAACATACGTGAGAATTTTGCAGCCTCGTCGGCAGAATCTTCCAAATAAGTGAGCCAGTCCTCGTCTTCAACTCCTGGCTCTATGAAATAAGTAGGAATATTGTCTCTATCTGCTAACTTGAGTAAACGGCGTGGCTCGGGATCAGGGAATTTCGCCCCCTTGACATCTTTTAACAACTGCATGCGGATTAACATCCTCGCTAAATCACCACCACCATGAATTGCTAACATTGTTGAAGAGCCCTTTCCAGACTTTTCCATCTTCTCTTCATCTTCCCAAGATTCTCGCTCTTCTGGATGAAGTAAAAATGCAAGCCCATCCCAATCATCTCGGGGACGGAGTTTGCGTGGTAATACAACAGTGGGGATGTAAGGGAAAAATCGAATCACCCCCCCTTTTGGGTCTTTCCAATTCACCGGTTTCCAAGGCCAAGACAAGAGAACACCTCAGCCTAAAATTGATGGATCCTTACCTAAATCTTTGGTGATGTTCTTCTGGTGACTCTCCAAAGTCCCACCACCGATTTCAAGCAGTTTTGCGTCACGCCATAATCTCTCAACTACATATTCTCCAACATAGCCGTAACCACCCATAACTTGCATAGCACGGTCAGCAATATCCTTCGCTAGAGTTGTTGAGACCAACTTGATACCGTCAGAATCCAAACGATTACCGCTCTGTTCAACATCCATTTGCCTAGCCACATTGTAGAGGTATGCCTCCATCCCACGCCATTCTGCAAATGATTGCCCGATGTAACGTTGTATCTGACCAAAATCTCTAATCGGCCGCCCAAATGCTTCTCTCTCGGTAGCATAACGATTCATTTCTTTGACACAGCGGCGAGCAATTCCTAGACTCATCCCGGCCAAAGTAAGCCGTTCTAATTCTAGATTTCTCATCATGTGAATCATTGATTCACCACATTCTCCAACGAGGCTGTCGGGACCAACCACACAGTCATCATAGACTAATTCAGCAGTGTTGGAACCGCGCATTCCAGTTTTATCAACAATCTTTTGCCCAACTGAAAATCCAGGGGAATCTGCGAACACTATGAAGGTTGAAATCTCAGCTCTACCGTTTTCTTTTACTCCTGTTTTTGCATAAGTCCAAACAACATCACATGGTGTACCTTCTTCATCAATACAGCCGTTAGTAATCCACATTTTACGGCCGTTGATTACCCAATTTCCGTCATCTCTTTGCTGAGCAGTAGTGCCCATTGACATCACATCTGTACCAACATCTGGTTCAGACATTGCCATGGCTCCTATCCACTCACCACTGCAAACTTT
>CBFHYB010000169.1:287-2436 GCA_965659915.1 Candidatus Thalassarchaeaceae archaeon | reverse complement strand
GGTTTGATGGTGCGCAACTAAATGTTAGTGTGAATTGTCTAGATAGACATATTGCCGCTGGCCGTGGTGATGCACCTGCTATTTCTTTTGAGGCAGATAACGGTGAAAGCACCACTTACACTTTCAACCAAGTTCTTGAGAAAGTAAGCCGCTTAGGAAATCTGTTGAGAGGAAATGGCGTTGTCAAAGGAGATAGAATTACAATCTATATGCCAATGATTCCCGAACTAGCCTTTGCTCTGCTTGCGTGTGCTAGAATCGGCGCCATCCATTCGGTAGTTTTTGGCGGCTTTTCAGCAGATTCTTTAGCCCAAAGAATTGTTGATTGCGAATCTGATGTGATGATTACAACTGACGCTGGAATCAGAGGCGGTCGAATTATCCCATTGAAATCTATTGCTGATGATGCCATAGAAATAGCAGCCAATAAAGGAGTAGATGTCAGATGTGTTCTAGTCAATCACCGAGCAGGTGATGGAATTGGTGCAGGCTCACCTGGTTGGGTTGAAGGAAGAGATCTTGACATGGATGTGGGAATGGCAGATGCTGACACAGAATGCGAACCTGAAATCATGGATGCTGAAGACCCATTATTCATTCTCTACACATCTGGCTCAACTGGAAAACCGAAAGGAGTCATGCATAGTCAGGCAGGTTACATGATTTGGACTGCTACGACAAGTAAGTATGTGTTTGACCTTGACCCAGAGAGGGATTTACACTTCTGCACTGCAGACATTGGCTGGATTACTGGGCATTCTTACATTGTATATGGTCCACTAGCTCTTGGAACTCATACATTGATGTTTGAAGGCACCCCCACCTACCCCGATGCGGGAAGATTCTGGGATATTTGTGACAAGCACAAACCCTCCACATTTTACACGGCACCCACAGCAATTCGTGCATTGATGGTCTATGGAGATGAACCCGTTACTCGCTACAAACGTAGTTCTATGCGTGTCTTAGGAACCGTTGGAGAACCTATCAATCCAGAAGCATGGATGTGGTACCACGAAGTTGTCGGAGACACTACTCGGCCAATTGTAGATACTTGGTGGCAAACTGAAACAGGTGGAATCATGATTACTCCTTTACCAGGGATGACTACTACAAAACCGGGTTCAGCAACTTATCCATTCTTTGGTATTGAACCGAAAATTGTTCATGCGGATGGGGCAGAATGCCAAGATAACGAAGGTGGATATCTCATAATTGAAGGTGCTTGGCCAGGGATGATGCGAACAATTTACGGAGATCATGACCGATTTGTCAAGACCTACTTCAGTCAACAACCGGGGCGATATTTCACTGGTGATGGCGCTCGCAAAGATGAAGACGGTTGTTTCTGGATAATGGGCCGCATTGATGATGTCATCAATGTCTCAGGTCATCGAATGGGAACTGCTGAGGTTGAATCAGCACTAGTTGAACACGAAGCAGTTTGTGAGGCTGCTGTTGTAGGATTCCCACATGATATCAAAGGCCAAGGAATCTATTGCTTCGTAACACTAGAAGGTGAACAATCACCTTCTGAAGAACTGCGTCAAGAATTACGAACAGGTGTACGACGAATTATTGGCCCAATTGCCACCCCTGATAAAGTACATTTTACCCAAGTGTTACCAAAAACAAGGTCTGGAAAAATCATGAGAAGGATTCTCAGAAAAATCGCATCCGGAGATATTTCAGACATGGGTGATACCAGCACTTTAGCAGACCCAAGCGTGGTTCCAAAACTACTAGATAGCCGTCCGGAGTGATTTCAACTACCGCCGATTCATCTAAAGCGGCGAATATAGAGGATAAAACGAGGGAAGAAGAATGGCTGCTGAATCACGCAACCGCGGCACAACTCTAGATTTGGAGTTGATTAACTCAATTCACATCAATCGTTCTGCACTTGAACGACGGGCAGGTAGCCTACCAAAACGTCGAGCAGTAAAGAATGATTGGCAGGTAGCATGGATGCTACATGCCATCCGTTGTATTGACTTGACAACTCTAGCTGGGGACGATACTCCAGGGCGTGTTCTAAGAATATCACAAAAAGCAATTCGCCCAATTAGAAGTGACCTCTTGTCTGCTCTTGATTTAGATGTGGATACAATCCATTGTGCTAGTGTTTGTGTTTACCACAACATGGTTG
>CBFHYB010000169.1:0-277 GCA_965659915.1 Candidatus Thalassarchaeaceae archaeon | reverse complement strand
GCAAGGAAGTCCTGTAGGAACTTGCGCTGTATCAACTGGATTTCCAGCAGGCCATATACCACATCATCAGAAATTAGAACAAATTGAGGCATCAGTCGCGGCTGGTGCTACTGAAATTGATATTGTTGTCAGCCGATCTAATGTATTACGTAACGATTGGCAAGCACTCTATGATGAAGTCAAAGATTTCCGCCAATCATGCGGTGAAGCTCATCTCAAAACTATTCTTGCAACAGGGGAATTGGCTAGCCTAAAACAAGTTGCTCAAGCCAGTCAG
>CBFHYB010000168.1:0-2516 GCA_965659915.1 Candidatus Thalassarchaeaceae archaeon | reverse complement strand
CGAAGTCGTCTCCTTCATCAGACCAACCATCTTCGTCAGCATCAGGGCATCCCAGTCTATCCTCTGTACTGGTACCATAATCTGTTGGGCAAATATCAGCCATATTCGCTGGTGCAGGGTTATCTCCGTAGCCATCTAAGTCAGAGTCATTCCACTGTGAGTCGTCACCAGGGAAAGCATCGGCACCGTCATCAGTTGTCCAAACTGTTGAAGGATTGGAGTATCCATCTTCGTCAAAATCAAGGCATCCAAGCCGGTCAATGGTTGAATAACCCTCTTGCAAAGGACACCAGTCTCCATCTGTGCCGTCAATATTGTCGCCATAACCATCCTCGTCACTATCACGCCATTGCGTTGCATCTGTAGGATAGTCGTCTTCTATGTCTGCCCAACTATCGCCATCTCCATCAGGACAACCTTTGTCCTCTGAGTCGCTGAATCCATCATCGTCATCATCAGTGTCTTCACCGTTGTCTTCGCAACCATCCCGGTCAGCGTCGTTTGATGGTGTTGAACTGAATGAAAGAGGACTTGTAGGGCAGCGGTCAAATTGCGGCCACCCTACTACACAACCAGGTACAGCAGTTGAGCCGTCGCAGATGGAATCATCATCATCATCAAGGTCTTCTGTAGCATCACGACAACCATCTGAGTCATAATCAGTTGAAGATGAATCACTAATCCATCCCAACTCTCCCTTAGAGCAATCATCCATGCCATCGCTGATTCCATCGTTGTCGTCATCAAGGTCCTCAGGGCGGTCATCCTTGCAACCATCTCCATCATGGTCAGTTGATGGGGATGAAGTCCAACCTGTTTCTCCAAATGGGCAGTCGTCCGCATCGCTCAAGTCAGAGAGAATTCCATCATTATCATCATCTGGGTCACACATATCACCCATCGAGTCGCCATCGTGGTTCTCCTGACCCGGATTTGCAATATCTGGACAGTTGTCAAGGCTATCACGGGTACCATCAGAATCAGTGTCCGGGAATGGATCTAATCTAACCACCCTATTCAACCCAGCATCAACATACCACAATTTGTCATTAGGCCCGACTTCAAGACCCATAATTGAATTCGCATTTGTGTCAACTGTTTGCATTAAAGTGGCACTTTTACCATCAGTTGCTAAGTCAAAAGCACTAATTTTTCCATTTGAGTTTTGGGAAACAAAGAGAGTATCACCATGAAGTGCTATTCCAGAAGGGGCTGAGAGACTAGTTGCAAGAACACCCCACTCAACGCCTCTAATCTCGCTGTATTCAGATAGTACAGGATCCATCTGTGTACTAGAACCCATGATATTTGTTGAGGTGGTAGTTGTGTCATCTGTATTGACCCAAAGAACTCGACCTGCTCCAGTATCAGAGATATAGAGAATCCCGTTCGCTTTGTCTAAAATCATGTGTCCCGGGATATTCGCATTTCGGGTTGGTGTGATTTCGACATATCTGCGTACAACACCATCATCATGGTCATCCCCACCAGTATCATGGTCGTTATTGAAATCATAATACACTAACTCTTCATAATATCCATCGTTGTACCAGTAAGCATTACCGGAATCGTGTGCAATACCCATTCCATTAGGACTCTCATGTAACATATCTAGGTGACTGCCCAACCTTGAGTTTGCTTGATTTTCCATGGCGAAATGAGAGAGCGAACCCGGCCACAGTGCTGGCCCCATGAAATTGTTTGGAGGCGCCTGCCCATCGTACGTATTGCGTGTCTCTTGAGACGTAGCAAAAATGTAATCAAATTCAGAATGATATTGGCCAAAAGCAAGGGCTGAAACCTCTTCCATGAAATGGTATCCATAAGCATCTTGCCTATTCTGACTTGACTGGCCTGATTGCCCTGCATTTGAGATAATAGTAATACTATCAGTAGCACGATTTACAACCCATAATTCGTTCTGCCGTGATGGATTTGGGTGGAATTCAAGATCACGTGGGACGTCTAATTGGCTACTTGCAGTAGCAATGATTGTTTCATCAAACCCTGCTCCAAACTGCTCTACATATGTGTGTGAGGTTCGGGTATCACTTACTGCAAATGTAGTTGGGACTAATAACACCAAAATGCTTGAAAACAACATCAAGAAAGTCAAACCTGTTGCACATGTTCGAATACGAATATTTGAATGCATACATCCACCGCACCCCCTACACCTTTATTGTGACTATGTATGTTAGAATCAATGCTAGATTGTGGTAAAATTTAGTGATTGTTTGGGAATGAAGCGATATGTGAGAACCCTGTCTCAGTGATTGAAGAAAAGCGGTGGGGGAGTGTAATGGGGCGAATTGGAAGAGGGATTGACGCCACCGCGAAGTGGCTCCTCAAGTGGCGAATAATTCGCGCACCAGCACGCTTGATTGCTAACTCTAGATATGCTTACAGTTTCATCACTCGCACGGACCGAGTTAGGACAAATCGATTACGAGACCGCCTAAAACGCGGTACGGTTCCCCAACACGTTTCAATAATCATGGACGGAAACCGGCGGT
>CBFHYB010000167.1:0-2541 GCA_965659915.1 Candidatus Thalassarchaeaceae archaeon | reverse complement strand
CTACCATGATGTTAACATCTGTCGAAGCGCCTTGAATCACTCTGTATTCAAGGGCCATCATTCCTGATTGAATTGCAAGACCCGTATTTGATAATTGAGAAATATCATCCTTACCAATTGTAAATGTCATTTCCAACAATTCACCATCTTCCAAATCCTTAGAATATAATTCAATGGTAATTTTATCTTCTGCCTCTGCAATTGCAGTGATATTCATGTTTGTTTCATCACTAAGATATGCTTCCACCTCGGCACCAGACATTGCAGAAGCATCACTGCCCCCGCCATCAATTACGATCCCTCCGTCATCTATTCGCTGAGAATCAAGAATACACCCTGCAAAAAGAAGGTTGGCTGCGACAAGTAGCATTAACACTCTCTTCATGATTTTAAACGGGAAAGACCACCTTTTTCATACTTTAGCCTACAACGCCTCTAAAGACAAGAGAGCCACCGGCGGAGCGAAGCACATAGGGGGTGTAAGGTATGGGCGCCGACATTCTAGTTGTTTACAAAAAGAATTTTGAAGAGGTCCACGACCTCTCAATCGCATCACTGAAAAGCGATTTAGACGGTTTGACTGAAGAACGTGGCACATCTTACGAACTTGTTCCAAGAGAAGCAGTGAAGAGATCTGATTTCGTTGGCCGTGACCTTGTAATTGTTGTAGGTGGAGACGGAACTTTGACTTCAATTGCCCATAATGTTGATGCTGACACCCAAATATTGGGCGTCAATAGCCATCCAATGGATGATGACCCTAACGGCTCATTTGGATTCTTTATGGGTAGCGATTCAACAACTTTTGCCAGTGACTTACGTGCTGCATTAGATGGTGAAGCAATAGTCAATTTACTACCTAGATTATCAGCAGAAATTGTCACAACAAGTGGCAACCGTATCACTTGTGACCCTGCTCTCAACGACCTTCTAATTGCGAATACCCACCAGTATCAACCAAGCCGTTATCGCCTCAAACGTGATGCCGATGATAACCATGACAAAGTCGATTTGATGCAGCGCTCTTCAGGCCTGTTATTCTCTACATTTGTTGGACAGGGCGCATGGTTTCGTCATATCTGTGTGATAGAGGGAATGAAATTTGACCCTGAAATGATTCATGACCATTACTTATTTTGTGCTAGAGATTTACCTCGTGATGAAAGAAGAGAAGATGGCTCGTACTTCGCCTGGACAAACCAACCTACAGTAATTAATTCGGATATGCATAGAGGATTCTGTGTCCCCGATGGATGGGATGAATGGCACTTCACACGCGGTTCAACAGTAACAGTGACAATTGATGGGCCCAAACTGCAACTGCTCACATTCCGTGAGAGATTGGTTGACAAACTTGCTCACTGGATTGAATGATTAGTGGATTATCTCAATCGTCATCATCGCCACTGCCTTCCTCAAGTTTATGTTCTAACTCTTCAATTTCTGAAAGAATATCCAAACGACTCTGACTTACCCCCTCTTCAGAATCTTCTGATTCTTCAGATTCTTCTTCCTCAAGGGCAGCATTCAATTCCTCTATTCGAGCGCGTATTTCCTTTCGTGCATTCATCCTAGCAGTAGACTCCGCCTCTTCTTTGACCCTTGCCTCTGCCTTGATTCTATCCTTTTCAGCAGACTTCCTCTCTTCATCGGCAGCATTCATTTCTGCTTGCTTTTCCATCACTGATGCAGAGTCATATTTCAACTGCATATGTGGATATGGTATGTCAATATGTTCATCAATACACCTCTCAAGGACTCTGGTTAGAATCCAATCTCTAGCCACCCATTCATCTGAGTAATCACGTACCCAACAGTTGAGTCTGAACAATAGAGCTGAATCTAACATATCTCGGAAAAGTGCTGTAGGAGGGGGATTGTCAATAATGTAGTCACATTCCCGAACTACGTCAAGCAACATCTGCTTAACGTGAGCAGGTTCCTCATCATACCCAACTCCAATGTTTAATCGCAAATTAACTCTTTTTGGTGTATCTTCTGGTCCACCCTTAGCGAAATTAATGACTTCCTTTCCACTGATACTTTTGTTTGGAATAACCACTTGATGGTCTTGGCTGGTCTTGATTTTTGTTGACATTATCCCTACATCAACCACCTTGCCAGTCACACCCATTACCGTTACTTTATCCCCAACCTCAAATGGCTTATCCATAACCATCATCATTCCTGAAACCAAGTTTGATGCGGTCTCCTTCAGAGCCATACCAACAACTAACGAAATGATTGTCGCAGAAGCAAGAATTCCTGTGATATCAATATTTAATTGTGCGAAAACTACCATCGCCGCTCCTACCCAAATTGCAATTTTCAGTCCAGAGAAAATTAGGGATTCAATCCCTCCAAGATCCATATCTGCCCGTTTATTCATGCTTTCAATAATGAGAGGGACAAACACTTCAACTAATTGAACTGCGAAACGAGCGAACATGTAAACAAGAATTATTATTATCAACTTAGCAAGCATCATGCTATTTGATGAATCAGCCTCAAATACCCACATTATCGTGAACCAGAAGCCAG
>CBFHYB010000166.1:0-2565 GCA_965659915.1 Candidatus Thalassarchaeaceae archaeon | reverse complement strand
TGCAGGGGTAATAGAAACTGAAGAATCAGTTGAGATGCAAGAACAAATGGATGAGGCTGATTCACTGCGTGATTTGCAAGACACCATCAAAGAACGTCAAATGGCAAGACTTGGAGGGAAAATGGAAGTTCCCGAGGGATTGCCAGATAAACCAGATTCTAAAATGTCAATGAGTCAGTCAGATGCTCCACAAGAAAAAACACAGACACGCAAGGTTCGCAAGACAAAGGCAGTCAAGAAAGAACCAGAACCCGAGCCGAAGCCTGAACCACCAACCAAGAGTGGTCCAGATATTGCAGATGACGAAGATTTCTCAGACTTTGCGCTTTGAGGATTTTTGACATAAAACAGAGTAGGAAAGACATACAACCTATCCCTCCAAGGGATTACTATGGGGGGGTATGAAGATGAGACCGTATTTGGCGGTTTTTTTAGAAATCACCCCAAAGAATCTCGAGCAATTACAGGGTCCTTAATGGGTTATTATGTCGTCTTTGAAGTGTTTGGTGCTAATTGGTTCTTGGAGCAGGCACTAAGTTGTGGCTTTTGGAATGGACCCAGATATTGCGGAGGTTCAGAGTGGTGGCTTCTACTCTATACTTTCATTCTTGGCTGGTGGAGTTTCACTGGGCCAAAAGTTATCATTTACCCAAATGTCAATCCCCGAACGAGATGGACTTGGAGGGCTTCTCACTGGTGGCCTATGGGGTGGATTAATTTGGGCAGTACTTTGGATGTGGAGTTTACCTCATGTTTGGGGAATAATGCCGTTTGAACATGGTTGGGGGTGGATATACTTGTGGATTTTCTTATTGCTTCCAATGGGAATGATGCCAGTATTTGGTATACTTATTGATGTTAACAATCGTATTAAAAATGCAGGAAAACAGGTGATTGAGGCAATGGAATTTGGCCAGAGGATTATCACATCTGGAATGAAAGGTGATGATGTTCGTACACTCCAAGAATTGCTCAATAAGGCAGGTGATTCAATTATTGTGGATGGGTCATTCGGTAATCAAACACACAATGCTGTAAGGAAATTCCAGACCGAAAATGGATTAACTGCAGATGGAATAGTAGGACATATAACACAGGGGGCTTTGAAAGAACTCATGGAGGCTGAGTTGGTTGATGATGATGGCCCTTCACTTACCCTCAGTCAGGAAGATTTCGGTTCCCACGAAAATATTGAAGTTGCCTTCAAGAACGGGCCTGGAAACCCAACTGATTGGATTGGAATTTACCAATCAAATCATCCAATAGATGAAGGGCATCATCATGGAAATTGGCTGTATGTAAATGGTGATAAAATTGCTGGCCATGGTTTTAGAGAGGGTCAAATAACCATCCCCCATAAGTTACAAGGAGGGAATTACAAGGTGGCTTTCCTTGCTAACAATGGTTACCAAGTACTCGCTACCAAGAATTTTGTGATTAGTCACGACCATCGCTCATTCAAAGAAGAAGCCGCTGATACTTCGGAAAAACTTGAGGCTGAAGTGACTGAAATTGAAGAATCAAAAGAGCAAGAAATTGTAGCCCTTGCTGAAGCGGTAGAGGAACTTTCAATAGATCCTAATTTTGATGGTGAGATTTCTAATCTTAGAATGTTAGCCGAAGAGGAAATGGAAGGGCAAATCAAAAATTTGCCTGCACCTATACAGAATAAGATTCGTGCTGGGTTTGCATCTAAGATGGATGCTGTTGAAGTAAAAGCACGAAGTAAAATTCCTGATGCCGCTAAGATTGCCGCAGGAGTTGGGGTAGCGGCAGGAGCGGTCGGAGCCGCGGCTGGCTTGGCTGCAGTTGCTGGCGTATCTGAAAGAGCAGAAGTCATCATGGAAGATGGCGAAGTTGATCTCGATGAAATTCAAGACCAAGTGCGAGACCTCGTAGAAGGAATGGATATCGGTGAACCTGAATTTGATGATGAAATAGAAGCATCTGAAGAAATCTCTGAACCTGAAGGTGTTGTTGAAGATGCACCTGTTGAGGAAATTCCGCAACCAGTAATTGAACCAATGAGTAATGAGCGAGGAAGCGAATTTGTTCTCTTAGCACAGCAAGTTAGGGGTGCACTCACCTCAACCGAACGAACAAAAATCGTAGCTCAAGATATGACGGGTGAATGGCCTGTGTCAGTAGTAATTAATCGAGTAAGTAGAACAATGGGTATTGGTCTTGCAGATGAATACAAAAACGGGAAAACACTTGAGGGGGTTATTGATGGAACTGACATTGCTGTCTCTGTTCTTGCCTCTGACAAAACACCAAACCTTGATGATTTAGAAGCGGGAATGACAATTTCTACCAACTGTGTTGTGAAGGAATACCGAGCAGTTTTGAAACGCTTTGAATTATTAGGATAGACAATTAACTGTCCCAAGGAACTTGCTTAGCACCTCTAATCCAGAGTTGCTTGGTGTGGTACTCTAGAAGAGCAGGCGTTTGAAGGCACGGTTCTCCATCAGCCTGAACTATCAGTGGTGGTGAATGTGAGGCGTCACTTGGTTCTCCGTTTTCGTCAACAGAACGAATTTCTAAACGAGTGCATGGTTTGAA
>CBFHYB010000165.1:0-2708 GCA_965659915.1 Candidatus Thalassarchaeaceae archaeon | reverse complement strand
TGGGACATTAATCTCATCATTAGCCGAGAGGGAGCCATCAATCTTGACCTTGAATGTGGAATTACACCTCAACAACTTGCCACACAATATGGTGCCCTACTAGAAAACAACGATAATTTAGCGGCAAAGTCAGCCTCCGGCTCTGCAAAATTTGACGCATACATAATCTGCCCTGCATCTGGAACTACGATTTCAAAATTAGCAGCAGGAATCAGTGACAACCTCATCACTCGATCAGGAATGGTCGCCTTGAAAGAAAGAAGGAAACTAATTGTCGTGCCACGTGAAACACCATACGCAACCGTACAACTTGAAAACATGGCAAAACTATCTGGATATGGTGTAGTTGTTCTTCCAGCAAACCCTGGATATTACAACAATCCACAATCAATTGATGACTTAGTTGATTTCGTAATTGCACGCATCCTTGACCAGTTAGATATTGAACATCAATTATCCCAAAGATGGACTGGTGGAGAGGTTACGTTGTCTGAGTGAGCAGATACTGACTCAACTAATTTAACTGAATTTTATTAATAAAAATAAAACACACCTTTTGGGGTTGGGTTGATGAAGGACCTAGTGCCACGGAGTGATGAGTGACATGGGATACGCGGAGATGACTTCAGCAGAATTGACTGCTGAGTTGAAACGTCTTAATCTCCCTAGTAGTGGAAATAAAGGTGAGAAACTTGCTCGCTTGCAGAAATATGAGAATACAAAAACTTCTACTTTAGAACAAGAAGTTCATGATGCGGTATTAGTTGCTGAAATCTCAGAAGATTCTTCCCTTGCCAGCCGAATGAAAGCGAGCAGAGAAGTATTTGGAACTCAAATTCCAATGTTTGGAATATTAGTTGTAACTCTGTTACTCCTAAGCATAGCAGGCGGGGGGATACTTGGTATTCCCGCACTAATGTCTTGGTTAGAAGATGAACCGGAATATACGCTGATTGATTTTGACCCAGCACAAGCTCGTGATAGAGCCAGTCACCTAGTTAGCCTAGGGCATCCACAGTGGGATGGCAGAATGTCTGGTAGTCAAGAAGAGTTGGCAACAGCAGAATCAAACAAACAAAATTTCACTGAATATGGAATGTCAGCCACCCTTGAAGAATTTGATGTGCCGATGTTTGAAATTCAATCACCACCCAGTATTTTCTATTGCATACCTGGATCATATCCATTTGGACAAACTATTTTCCCCTGTGGTATTGAAGATATCAATGCCCAGCATAAAGAATACCAACACCGCATGGACTATGTTATTCAAGGATACAGCGGTACAGGGAACTACCAATTTGGTGATAATCTGAACATTGTCAACTTATCAAATGGAAGTGATGACACAATGTGGTCTCAAGCTACAGGAGAAATTGGAATGGTATGGGGCTCCGCAGGAGTTGGCAGTAACACAGATATCTATGCAAAAGCAATCAAGAACGACTTAGCAGCGCTTTTCCTTGTAAATGTGGTAAATAACTGTGGTAAAATTGTCGCTGACGATTGTGTCCCGATTTTCAAAACCGTTGACATTGAGGGGTTGATGAGTCAGACAGGAGGAAACCTACCAGAAACAATTCCATTTGTTCAATTGTCAAAAAAGATGGGTGAAGAACTTAGTGATTTATTCGAACAAAGAGACACAAACGATGTGAAAATAGGCATTGAAGTTGATGTTGACAATCAAGGCACGAGGCCAGTAAGAGTGCCGTGCGGGATTATTCAAGGAGATGATGACAAACTGATAATCTTCGGTGCTCACCACGACACCGTCTACAATGGACCCGGTGCTGTTGATGATACATCTGGTACCGCTTCAGTTCTAGAGTTAGCAAGGCAGTTTGGAATAATGTATGGGGATTTGGGAACACCAAAACACACCATTAAGTTCTGCACTTGGGGTGGTGAAGAAGAGGGCTTACATGGTTCTAAAGCGTGGGTTGAGAAGTACCAAAAAACCTTGGCTGATAACCTTATTATCTACATTAATTTAGATATGAATCATGTTGACATTGACCCTGAAAGAGGCAATAGCCTCACTCTTTTCGGCAATTATCAAAGCGATGTTGACCAAGTAAGAAACATCGTTTCTTTACTTGAATCAGAGCGCCCTGAATTGGCTTCAAATTACACCATCAATATCAGAACCCTAGATGGCCCTAAAAATACTGCAACTGGGATGCCATATAATTCAGACCACGGTCCTTTCGTCTATGATACTGTACAAGACGATAATGACAAGCCAGGACATGCACTAGTATGCTATGGCTCAGGCTCTCATGAATATCACACATATGCAGATGACATGACTCGATTCAATGAGGAAAGTTTAGCGATTAGTTCAATCGTTTATGGTACCTATGCCAGATACCTTGCATGGGGAGAAGTATGAGAATGGAGTCTGATTAGATGGCAATAAAGAGAGCACATGCAAGTCACATTTTGATTGCTAGTAAATCCCAAGCAATTCAAATTGTTGAGAAGATCACTTCTGCTAGAAAACCCCACAAAGAATTTCAAAAAATGGCTCGTAAACATTCATCCTGTCCATCTGGTTCAAAGGGTGGAGACTTAGGTTGGTTCCACTACAAACAGATGGTTCCTGATTTCTCAAAAAAAGTCTGGGAGCAAGACATGAAAACGATTGATGGCTTCATCAAAACTGGTTTTGGCTATCACATAATTTGGGTTCATGAGCGAGATGA
>CBFHYB010000164.1:0-2772 GCA_965659915.1 Candidatus Thalassarchaeaceae archaeon | reverse complement strand
ACCACCAATCAATAGGCCAATCACGACCATTGGTTCTGAGAGTGAAAGGTCTGCAGGAGTCAATCCAGCACTTGTCTGGAAAGCAGCGAAGAGTGCTAATGCAGTCAGAGCTGCACTACCTATTGCGAATCCTTTGCCTATTGCTGCAGTTGTGTTTCCGATTGAGTCAAGCCCATCGGTGATGTCACGGACATCCTTGCCAAGACCTGACATCTCTGAGATTCCACCCGCGTTGTCGGCGACTGGCCCGTATGCATCAACTGTCATTGTTACGCCAACGGTACCTAGCATTCCCATAGCAGCCATTGCGATTCCGTAAAGTCCCGCATCTCCGCCACCCATCACTTGGTTAGCACCGAATATTCCAACAGCCATCAACAAGACTGGCAAGAATACAGATTGCATTCCTACAGCCAAACCAGCAATTGCGTTTGTTGCACTGCCTGTCTTTGATGCTTCACCGATGTAAGGGATTGCCTTTACATTAATTCCAAACACTGGATCTATTCCAGTGTAGTACTCTGTAACAAGTCCAATCATGATACCAACGAGAGAACCAATTGCTACGGCCCAAATCGGTGTTGTAGGTAGATTGAGATAATCTAGAGCGAAATATCCTCCTACTAGGAAGAGTATAGCAGCGATAAAGGTGGTATTACGGAGAGCTGCTGCTGCATCCATATTTTTCATGGCTGACATTGAAAATACACCAATGATTGAAGCAATGTAACCGACTACTGCTAGAGCAATTGGAATCATTAAGTAATCAGCGCCAAGATTAGCGCTTGCTGCAGCAATTACCATGGCTGCAATGATTGAGCCAACAAAGGACTCAAAGATGTCTGCACCCATTCCAGCAACATCACCAACATTGTCACCGACATTGTCAGCAATTACACCAGGGTTTCTTGGGTCATCCTCAGGAATACCTGCTTCGACCTTTCCGACTAGGTCTGCACCTACGTCAGCAGCCTTAGTGTATATTCCGCCACCCACACGGGCGAAGAGAGCGATGCTTGAAGCACCCATTCCGAAGCCAGCAATGTTGCCAACTGTGAGGAAATTTGTTTCTGTGAAGTAATACATCAATGAGATTCCTGCAAGTCCAAGACCTCCTACTGCAAGCCCCATCACAGCCCCACCGTTGTATGAGGTCTGTAGAGCAGCTGCCTGTCCGCCATCAGCCGCTGCTTGTGCAGTTCTACCGTTAGCAGATGTTGCAGATTTCATTCCGCTGAATCCTGCAGCCACACTACAAAGAGCGCCGATGATGAATGCAATCATCGTATTCATTCCTAGATCATCGTTTACTGAACCACCAGCATACAGAAGCGCTGCCACTACAACAATGAACACCGATAACATACGGTATTCCGCAAACAAGAAGGCCATTGCCCCATCTTGAATACGTTGGGTGATTTTCGCCACCGTTTCGTTCTCAATTTTGATTGAGTCAACCTTCTTGTACAACATTGCTGCAATCAGTAAACCAACTATTCCAGCGCCTATTCCAATTAATCCTACTTGTGTTCCATCCATCATATCACCTGATTGATTGGCCCGCCGACCTGAGGTCACCATATAAGCGATATCCACTCAATTCAACTATGACAGTCTCTTAGAGACTGGGAAACCTTAGCCGATTTTATCAATTATGTGTGGATTTTAGCCACTATTGAGGCAAAATTGGATAGAATTGCAGCGCCATCATGTTCTTGTTCAAACGCGGTTGCTTCCTCGGCCGAAATATGGCCAAGACTAACTGAACGCTCTATCCGATTCTTCGCGGCCTCTGGGTGAAATTGCAAACCCCAAATTGGGAGATTCTCATTTTGTTCATCTAAAATTCTCACACTTGCCAAAGAATTGTGACCCGTAGAACCTAGCACTACCGCTTGTTTAGGAAGTTCTGCCACATGATCTTGGTGAGTGAAAAGACAAACGGGATTGCTCAACTCAGCAAAAATTTCGTCTGCGCTCCCAGCGCTGCTTAACTGTAATTCAACCACTGAATCTGTCCGAGCTTGTGCTCGAACCACGTTACCACCAAGAGCCTGACATAGAAGTTGGTGACCAAAACAGATTCCGAGAGTTGGTAATTTCAAGGTCACCGCTGCACGCATTAAACTGGCCGCACCTTCCATCCATGGCTCCCACATCGATACGTTTCTTCTGCTCCCTGTGCAGATTACAACATCCACTGAGTTTACTACAAGCCATTTTTTCAGAGTGTTGGTATCAGCAGATGGTAAAGCAACCCTCTGCATTGTCACTTCACCAGAACACGCCTGCTGAAGTTCAGAATCTGTTGGAGATGCAACGAAAGGGAAAGCTTCGTCCCAAGTTGGGACATCGGCTTTGACCAACTGAATTAATTCAGAGGCAGCATTCTGTTTTGCGCGTTCATCAATATCAGCAGACTGAAATTGCGGAGTGAGTAACAATACCTCTAGTGTTGAAAATCTTTCAGCAAGTGGAAAAAGTATCTCCATATTGCCTCCATGTCCAAATTCGGCCCGTTCAACAAGGAGATCAAGGAGTGCAACCCTGATACCTCTTGCCATATACATTCGTAAAGCATGGATGCCATCAATGATTGCCAAGAAAACCCAGCCACAGCAACACCATAAGCGGTAATTAGATGACATTTGAAAGCCCGAACCTACCGATGGTTGAAAGAGGGCGGGCCCCGTGGACTAGGTGAGGCGAATAGATGGCTGAAATAGACCGAGCGAAAATTCTCGCATCTGTGGGGCCTATTCAAGCGGTATT
>CBFHYB010000163.1:0-2796 GCA_965659915.1 Candidatus Thalassarchaeaceae archaeon | reverse complement strand
GTTGAATTCAAAGTGTGGACAGCCTCATTTCCATCTGCCGTACGATATCGCATACGTAGTCGATTGGCTTGGTAATCGGTGCAGTTCGAACATGATACCACTTCTTTGTAGGCTTCAACACCAGGCAGCCAAGCTTCTAAGTCGTATTTTTTAGCAGCAACAGTTCCCATATCTCCTGTACAAATATTGACAATCTCATAATGTAGGTCTAAGGAATCCCAAAGTTCAACACAGTTAGTGAGCAACTCTTCGTGTAATTCCCATGAATCATCTGGCTTACTAATGATTATTTGTTCAACCTTGGTGAATTGATGAACTCTCCATATTCCCTTATCTGATTGCCCATGCGCACCCACTTCTCGTCTGAAACAGGGGGATACACCAACAATTCTCAGAGGTAGCATTGATGGTTCAATTACTTCATCCATGAACATTGCAGTTAGTGGGTGTTCACTGGTTGCAATTGTGTAGAATCCTTCTGGTTGGACATTGTACATCACTGTTTCAAAGTCTCCTAAGTCAGTAACTCCTTCGTACGCCTTACGGTTCATCATTACGGGAGGTTGTACAAGTGTGTATTCTCTAGAAGTGAGGAAATCAATTGCGTATTGTTGTAAGGCTAATTCCAAACGCGCAAGGTCTCCTTTGAGGAAATAGAATCGACTGCCAGCAATTTTTGCAGCCCGGGGTAGGTCAACCCAATTATTCATGTCAACAAGTTCATTGTGGGTTTTTGGACTAAACGAATATTTTTGTTTTGCGCCATGTTTACTGTGTTGTGTGTTTCCACCTTCGTCTTCCCCTGTCGGAACACTATCGTGGAGAATATTTGGAATCTTCATTCTCAAACCGTCACGGTTTTTGATGAGATTATCGGATTCAACTCCCAACTCATCTATCTGTGCCCCCAAGGTTGCAACTTGTGCTAAGATCTTCTCAGCCTCTTCATTGTTGCCAGTTTTTTTGGCTTCAGCAATCCCTCTGGCAGCTTCATTCCGTTGGCGACGCAGTTGATCAGCATCATAACGAGCCTTTTTCCATGCTTCGTCTAGACGAATTACTTCATCGATATTATCGTGAGGAATTCCTCTTTTGTCGTGGTCAGCACGAACAATATCAGCGTGGTCACGAAACATCTTGATGTCTAACATTTCCCTTCACCTTGCTGATTCATGTCATCCTCTTGAACCCACTCATTATCTAGAATATTGTAATACCAAAGGAAATAGACGCAGAACCTAAGGCGATAAACCCAGTGATTAGGTAGCCTAGAATACTTCCTCCATTGAGTAAAGGTAACCCTGCTTGAGGACGCCCCATAGCGACATACCCCATTAGAACTAGATAACCAAGAAGGCCACCAATGAGGGAGCCTATTGCAACGAACATCGGGTCACTCAATCCCATAATGGTTCCACCAGATGGTAGGAATGTTAGCGCTGATATGACTAACATGCCAGGGAATATGACATCTCCTAGACCCATGAATAATGCGTCACCGGTATTTTTCTGAGGGGCTGGTCGGGGTGGTTCAGGGGTTGGGAGTTTGGCTCCACTCTTGGACCCATGCTCTTTCTTTGCAGATACGGGTGCTTCGTCCATCTTACTCATGGTATCCTCGCCCTCGTCAAGGAAGGAATATCCCTTATCTTGGGGTGCTACTAACAATATTGGAAGTTTGAGCCCTATCATCGTGTCTGCAAGATCAAGCATGTGCTTTGATTTGTAAACCGCATACCAATCATAAATTGCTGCAACAACCATGAAAATTAGAATTAATGTTGGAACAAAACTTACCCCAATGATGGTAATAACGCCTGCACCAGTTAGAATACCGGTGGTGTTCACTACATACCATTCTGGTCTGATGGTAAGGGCAATCATCAGTATAGTTGAAGCGATTAAGGCGACTATTTGTGACCAGTATATTGGCAACCAGTATCCAGCAGAATCTTCTAGAATTACTGCAGGCTCATTGACAGGTGTTGCAATGATTGCACTTTGAGTGGTGTTTACAGTATATGTTGTAAGGACACCATCTTCAATATCGATTTCATCCCAAGCAGGGGCATCAACGGTGTGTATTATCATGTCAATAGGGCCCTGCGAAACAGGCCCATCAATGTTATACTTCTCAACCATTACCCAACCTGAAAACATCCGAGTTTCTCCTCCAGATGCAATCCAAACATCAACTCTGCCGTCATGTTGGCCATCAGCAAGCATAATCCCTTGTATTTCAGAATCAAATGCATCACGCTCGTTGAATTTTATATGTTCTTCAACGGTCATTTCCGCACCATCCCAAACAAAACCGTAGACCTTACCCTTCTCAGTTCCTAACATCAACATATTGTCCGTTGAGTTCGCATTCCACCAATTGTATTCACTCCATGGAGAGTGACCAAAGGTGGAAGCAGTGAATGCGTCTCCAGAATTTGGTGTAACTTGCCAGAGAATTGTTGCATTCACATCTCCAAATTCGCCGGTGTGCTGGCTATCAGGGATATCAACGATTCCAGCCCATCCATAAGATACCAAAAGTAGAGTATTATCATTGAGCATACTACCTTGCATAAATTCTCCCGAATTGAATTGTTCAGGGAGATTATAGGCCCAACTGTGACTTGGAATATTTGGGTGGAAGGGGTCAATTTTTTGCATCATATTATTGTAGATTGCCCAGTCATTTTCTTCTGTTGAAAAGCCGGCAACACATGTGACATCGGTATGATTTGTGAGGGGTGTTCCATCAGACTTGTCAAATGACTGCCATCTATTTCCGTCACACATCAC
>CBFHYB010000162.1:0-2797 GCA_965659915.1 Candidatus Thalassarchaeaceae archaeon | reverse complement strand
TCTTGTTCCTTTAATTCGCGTTGCTGGCCCCGCCACTTGGATCCAATTGTCTGCATCACTACTTCTTTGGAAGTAGTACCAAGAGTTGCCTGCAAATCTTTCTTTGAAAGCCAAAGCCTACCTTCTTTCTGTGATGCACGTTTTGGATGCTGAGTATCTGCCTCTCGTTTCATCTTACTCAATCCAACATTCCGTGCTGCTAAAGCGAGGGTGTCAAGGGTTGGGTCAGATACTGCTGATTCTTTCGGAACTCGGCGTCCTTGTTTACGAGAAAGTTTGGCATTGAAGTATCCCGGCCAAAGTACAATTCGGTCAGGATTGTGGTCGGTCATGGGTCTCCCTCAACTTTTGTCGGAGAACTCGTACCCTATCAGGGCTACGGGAAAATCACTCGTCAATTAGGACACCGTTTAGAACGCCATCCTTACCAGGGCGGGAAGTGAGTCGAACTTTTCCAGCATCAGTATCAACAACTGCTCCCTTGGTGATAATATTTCGGCGAACATAGTTGACATCAGCGGGGCTTTCAACCACAGTAACCATGTTGGCTTTCTTGGTGACGCCTTTCTTTGGGTCATTCACGTTGACAACGTTGTCAGTTAGAATACGAACTGTTTGAAGGCCTGAGCGCTTTCGGTACACTTTACGAACTGGTTCGCCAATTGATGCGAATTGTTTCTCGGATGCAATTTCGGTTCGGCGCTTGCCGCGGTAGCGGTTTGGTCGCTTCAAGCGACCGCCAGTTGGCTTGCGTCTTGAGATACCATGCCAGTGTGCCATTATCATCCCTCAGGGATGCGGCCGACCTGCTTCCCTTATTTGAAAGCCACGATTAACAATGCCTAGCACCAATAGTGATTAATAATCAAGCCGAGCCGATTTAATTGAGGATGAGCAAGATGATGGAAATTAGTATGGAACTTACCGACGAACCGGGTTCACTAGCAAAAGTAGCAGAGGCATTAGCAGAAGCGAACATCAATATTGAGACAATGTGTGCAATTGGAAGAGTTGCGCCAAACGTTGCACTGGTGACTAAACAGATTCCTCAAGCAAGGGCTGTGTTGGATAATCTAGGAGTTAACTATACTGTTACTGAATTGATTAAGTTGGTAATGCCAGACCAACCTGGTGTTCTAGCTTCCTTCTCACGCAGAATCGCTGATGCCGGCATAAATCTCAATTCAATTTACATTCTTTCTAAGTATCAAGGAGATACCGAATTGGTGTTTAGTGCTGATGACCCAGAAAAAGCACGAGAAGTTCTCAACATTCACGAATCAGTTCCTCCGTGATTTATTGACAGGTTCCTGAAAACTGGCTAATGATTTCGCCGGATTCATTTTTCATCCATGCTGTAACTGTGTCAGCAGGAGTTAGCGAACCCACTCCTGCTGGAGTGCCAGTAAAAATTAGATCACCTTCGGAAAGGTCTTCATTTTCTCTGAGCGCTGTAATCAAAGTGTTAACTGAGTGAACCATCAATGAGGTGTTGGATTCCTGTCTTACATTCCCATTCACTGAAAGACCGATGTTGTAAGCCTCATCTTTGTAAGGAATCCATCCACCTACAACTGCAGCACCAGGAAATCCTTTGGCTTCTAACCACGAAGTCCCCTTTGATTTCGCCACGGCCTGAACGGTGCGGTCAGTGGTATCACATCCTACAGCCATCATTACAGGCTCAAAATTTTCACCAATTTTAACAACCAACTCAACCTCATGTTCAATTTGATGTTCTGAGTTTCCTAAAGCGATGTCAACATCGCCATTTTCACCAGCCTCAACTATTGCTATGGGTGGCATGAAGAAAAACTTGGGAGTTGAAGGTGCTACTCCACCCATCTCTTCTGCGTGTGCATGGTAGTTTCTCCTAACCCCCCAAGCACCGTTCATGGTTTTGGCAGAGGGTGATGGTTCTCAAGGTTGACCCATTGAATAAGCCGAGGGTTGAAGGGCGGGGTGCCAACCCCAAGTGTTGTGGCAAAGGATTGGAAGTTGAAGCAGAGAAAGCCAGTGCGGCACAAAAAAATCCGTGGTTTGATTGGTCGCTTGAGTGAACCGCTAAATCTTGATGTTGACCTTTCGTCTACTTTTCTTGAGCAAGCCGAGTATGGTCCTTGGTCTCTATTAATTGTCAATAAATCACCTTTAGCAATGGAAGTGTTGCCAGATGATGAAGGAGATAGAATCGCATTTCCAACACTACGTGGGTGTTTGGCTTGGTCTCCTGAAAAAAAATGGTGCGAGGTTGACCATGGTGCAATTCCTTTCTTGCTGAATGGCGCTGATTGTATGGCAGCAGGGATTCATTCATCCTGTGAATCAATAGAAGAAGGAGATTTAATTTGGATTCGCGACCAAGAACATGGCAAGCCGTTAGCGATTGGGTGGGCGACTATGAACGCTGAGGGCATGGTGGCAGCAACCTCTGGTAAAGCTGTGAAGTCGATACATCATGTTGGAGATGAATTGTGGGAATTAGAATTATAACTATCAATTCTTATTGTAGATTGGCGTCTCATCGAGATAAAAGGCGAGATTGACCACCCACCATGAAATCATGTCAAATGATTCACACAGATTCTGCTGACCTGTCGCATTATCAGTTTCCATCCAATCAACCATCGTTTCCAGTGTATCACATGGTGCATGGTAGCAGTCGTATCCACCAGTAATAGCTCCAAAATCCATAGAGACGACATCAAGACGGTCTGCAAACTGAACATAATCGCTTCTGCCCCTCTGTGATTCATGTACAGATATAGTATCAGGATGAGTATGGTCGTGATCTTTC
>CBFHYB010000161.1:0-2811 GCA_965659915.1 Candidatus Thalassarchaeaceae archaeon | reverse complement strand
CTACTTTAGCCAAGCCCGAAGACCTTGGTAACTTCACTTCACTCAACACCCAGAATTGGAATGATGTCTCACAGATGCAACTCATCGGTAGCGAAAAAGGAGGTCTCACATTGATTGTTCGCGGTACTACTAAGACTCGGATTGACGAAGTCTCCCGAGGCTTTGATGATGCATCAGGAGTTGCCTGCGGTCTTGTAAGAGACCCACGGATTTTGCCAGGTGGTGGGGCAACACAGATGGCTTTAGCCCGCCACTTGCGAAAGATTGCACCAACTGTTCCCGGGCGAGAACAATTAGCAATTGAGGCTTTTTCAGGTGCACTAGAATCTATTCCGAGAATTCTCGCTGAGAATGCTGGGCTTTCTCCTCTTGATGAGGTGCTAAGGCTCAATGCCGCACAAGAAAAAGGAGGAGATTGGGTAGGGCTCAATATGTATTCAGGTGAGACAGAATCAATGTATGATGCTGGTATAATTGAGCCGTTGGCAGTCAGCCTGAATGCGATTTCAGGTGCTATGGAAGCAGCAGTATCTGTGCTTAGAATAGATGATGTATTGTGGGCTAATCAAGACCCATCAATACCAGACTGGGAAAAATCAGACGGCTCTCTCGGTGAAACATAAAACGGTTTCAAGAGCACAAGGTCTGAATAAAGTGTGAGTATATCAGAAATTTATTCTATTGACTAAGAACTGTTCACAAATATCAGATTGATGGAAAATTGGAAGATAAGGAACCAAACTATCCCCACTATAGCAATCCAAATAATGGAAGGATCTTCGCCTCCTGAAATGTAAGAGTAAGTGATAATGGCTGCAGCCAAACCAGCTACAAACAAAATACGATATAGAATTGTTGCGAACACACTCCCCTTTGTGGATAGAGCCTTCCATCCATTGAACCCGAACCATTTCTGAATAAATCCCATAACCCCACGTTTGTCATGGGGTATTTCATTACACCTGTTTTATCGTTCAACTTAATCTAAAGATGTTGCAATCACCTTGTCACCGCAACACCCTACATCATCACTCTTGTACTGTAAGTCCCAATTAGTCAGGTCAGTGCTCGTGTAGACTGCGTTATAGTGCTCTTGAGATCCATCGACCGTGTCATCAACCATTCCAGCGAAGACATACGTCCCATCGACATATGTCATCGTTGCCCCTGTGTACATTGGATTGTAGTATGTAGTCCAGGTATCTCCGTCAGCGGAATATGCTCCTCTGGAGTCAGTCTCTGAACCTCCGCTTCCAGCATCGCTAGCAACGAAGTTAGTACCATCATGGAACAATCTCTCCATGACCCCGCATCCAGAATAGCTGCAGGATATCTTGGAGTATGACTCGGAGGTCCACTCAACACCATCATCTGACTGGGAGATAATCCAGGACTGAGAGTTCTGATTGTTCGCAGCTACCGACCAGAACTTCCCATCTGCGTACGTACAGGTGTTCGCGTGGGTGGTGGTGGACCAGTCAGGGAGCGTTCCTTCATGAGTTGCGTCATCCCAAGTAGCACCACTATCAGATGAATAGATTGCTCTGAACACCTCATCATTCGGATATCCATGAGATACAGTGACAAATTTTCCTTCACCGAACATAGTGCACGACATCCAACCAGTCCCGGAACTTGAGTCAATGGTGTCTTCAACCTCTGTCCAAGTCTCGCCATCTGCAGAATTGTACATCACCCACCCTCCTGAACCTCGACCGACGGATACGAAAACACCATCCCCGTAGGCGATGCTGTTGAAGTTGCTGTGGTCATTTGAGATGGAGGATTCAGTCCAAGACTCGCCATCACTGGAGTAGGCAAAATATTGATCATTGCCATCTTTTCCAGTAGCGACGAACTTTCCTTCTCCGTAGACTAAGTCCTTCACCGTGAATGACAGGGGGCCACCTTCATCCCAGGTTTCAGAGTCACTGCTGTGCAGGACATTCCCTTCATCGTCGATTGTTACAATAGTGTAGCTAACTCCACCACCAGTACTGCCACCTGTATTACCACCAGTATTGCCGTCTTGTCCACTAACTCTATCGCCAGCAAGTGTGCGCCCGTTGTAGGTTACAGATATCTCAAGACGACATGCAGCCTCTGAGCAAATGTCCTCAGTCCCTTCTGAGAGGAAGAGATACTCTCCCGGCTCCCAGGCATTGTCGTTGTCACCAGCCGCTTGACTAATCTCACAATCATCACCAACAACAACGCTGCAAGTGTAGACATTATCGCCAACAGAAACTGTGATTTTGATGAATGCCCAAGCCAAGTCATCCTTGCCCGTTACTTGCATTCTGACTAATGTGTCATCTGCCCCAGGGCCTGTTTCATCATCAGCATCCTCGGTGGTGTAAGTATTCAGTGTGCCCACTGAGGTGTCAGTACCTTCACTGGCTAGACTGTTTGCCCACACATACAGGACACCCGCAAGTACAACCGTGATTGCAACCATCAGAATGGTCGCTATCACAGGGCTTACTGCCGTCTCTTCTTCATTTCTTCTTATCTTTGCTCGTTGCAATTCAATTACACCTAACGGCTACTGCCATCAAATAGACTTAATCAGTGGTCTATTTCAATTATTCGCAGGAAAATTCCAAGGGGTTCAGACCCACAAGGACATGATACTGAATTCATCATCTTAGAGTGTTTAAAAAAGGAGATATCATTTTCCCTTCACCACCATAAGAAGATGTAAAATATTACAATAATCGATATGATAAGAACACTAATCGCCCCATATCTCCGTGCTGTAGTTGTGTTACTTGACCTAAAAGCAATGTTGATGCTTTTAAGAGGTATAAC
>CBFHYB010000160.1:0-2823 GCA_965659915.1 Candidatus Thalassarchaeaceae archaeon | reverse complement strand
CGTCACAGAAAACGAAATAGGTGATTCTGAAAAACCTTCAACTACTGAAACCTTGAGTGAAATTGAGCAAGCACCCATCCTAACCCATGTAGTAAACCACGAACAACTACCTAGCGGAGGTACTTACGACACCTCAACAGGAGTGACATGGTATTTCCTTCCAGATGGTAGTAGATGGTGGATGCAAGAAGATGGGTCATTCCTTCTAGACATGGAGCATGGAAACAATGCAGAGCCAGTTGAAGACACATCTAGTCAAATTGAGTGATGCACTCAAAATTTTATTGGACTTTCAAACAAGCATTGATGAAGGTCGGGCATTCGCTTGATATTATGCCAGTCAATAGAATACTCAAGCGAAGTAAGAATGATTTTGTCATGTTCACCTCAAGTTGGTGCCCATACTGTACAAAAGCTAAGAATTTACTAGGGGCGAAAAAACTCTCATTTGAAGAGCACAATGTAGGAAATAACCCAAACTTACAGATGACTGTTGTGGAAATGACTGGCCACCGCACCGTTCCTGCAATTTGGGATGTGCGTGGCGATGAACCTGTATTTGTTGGCGGGGCAGATCAACTTCAAGTATACCTTTGAAGAAAGTCATTCTACTGTTTCTCTCAACCAATTGTGAAGCACATCTTCACTACTTAGGTCAACCATGTGGCCCTTTTGATGCCTAACTCTTGTGACATCCCAGCCTGCTTCTTCGTAGAGTTTAACATATTCATCTGCCTGCTCAATGGGTACAATTGTATCTCTCTCCCCATGCATTGAAAACATTCTTTGTGATGGTAAATCACATAATTTCTCAAGTAAAATAAGTGGCCTTGCAGCCTTGCTTCCAAGCACTACAACACCAACGATTCTTTCAGCGACTTCACTCAATAACAATTCTTGAGCAACAGCGCCTCCTTGTGAAAAACCACCAACAATTAATGGACCATCAGCAGGTAAGTTATCAGTAACAAAATCAACAGATGTCTGCAACTGAGATATCGTCTCATTATCAAGATATTCTGTTGTAGGAGCATCTCTAATCCACCATGCCAAACCCCCCTGTGGATGTGGGAATGGAGCATTGAGAACTAAGATATCCCAATCCGGTGGACAGAATTTTTCAGCCAGCGGCCTCATCTTTTCTGCTGAACCTGTCATACCGTGCAGCATCACGAAATGCCCAGTCATGGAATCACCTAGAGTGTCCAAGAAAAGGAAATGGCACCAGCAACGATTAGAGAAATGTCAGAATTCCCGCTCTGAGTTATGGTCAATGTGTACTCACCACTTGGGTAAGGAATTGTTCCTAGTTGACCTTCATCCTCTGCGCCAGGACCCCATTCACGAAACAGAACACTAGCCGATACATGGTCTCTAAGGCTGAGAGTACCTGAAGAAGCACCTGACCCCATGCGTGCGTTGAGCCAGTAAATCATCTCATCCCAATCGTCCCCACTTGGGTGGTCACTAACGAAAAATGAGTCTTCAATATCAACATCTGCCCCACCATTCAAAGTATAATCCTTGGAAAATAAATCGCCGCCACGAATGAACCAGACTTCACCTTCATGGCCGGAACCAAATGTTGCTAACTGAATATTGAGTTGATCAACCCCGCTAGAATCTGTCCAAATGAGTGTGCGAAGGAATCCTGCGCCTTCATCGAAGATGTAAGCAAGGGATGAACCATCGTCACCAGATGCTGTGATGACTGCGATTCTATTACGGGTGGCACCGTTATTCTCCAGATGAACCTCAATTACTTGAGCAGTCCATTCTGTATCAAACAGAGTAAACTGCCAACTATCATGCTTTTGAAATGGGAATTTGAAAACATCTCTAGGCTCTCCGTCCTCAAACGCGCTTAAATTATCATGAGTTATTCTACCAAGAAATGGATTATGATTCAGGACTGCATGACGGCGGGCTTCAATCCTATTTGAGATTGTTAACATGTAGGCAGTTCCATCTTCAGCATCATCCTCTGCAACAACTAATCTAGTTGTGTCATCACTAAATGCAGGGGTCGAAAATGTGTACAACCACCAATCTGCAATATTCCAAGTTGGAACATTGAATGGATCATCTTCTCCTAACAAGTCAGAGGAGTCGTTTCCCCCACCTAGACAACCGGATAGAGATGTCAGTAAGAGGAGGAGGGCGAAACCGAGTGCTGACCTCTGAGCCATCTTCTTCAATCTCTCGTATTAGTCCCTCTTTCAATAGACCACCGGCTATTCGCGCTAAAGCAAATTACCGTTAAGTGGGATATCTAGGTCCTCTATTCATCCTAGAATAAGCCATTCAGCCAGCCGCTTCCAAGCATTCCAGCAATAACAACCGAAACGATTGACATCAACTTGATTAGAATGTTTAGGGAAGGTCCGCTTGTATCCTTGAATGGGTCTCCGATTGTGTCGCCAACTACTGCTGCATTGTGAGCATCGTCACCCTTCTTTGCACCATCAATTTCACCTTGCTCAATTGCTTTCTTTGCGTTGTCCCATGCGCCACCAGCGTTAGCCATGAAGAGCGCCATTAGAACACCAGTTGCTGTTGCACCTGCTAGCATTCCTCCAAGTGCTGATGCACCTAGTAGGAATCCGACGATAACTGGACTTGAAATTGCTACCACACCTGGGGCGACCATTTCTCGTAGAGCGGCCTTGGTTGAGATATCAACACAAGTTGCGCTGTCAGGCTCAACACCTTCCCTACCCTCAAGAAGGCCATCAATTTCTCTGAATTGGCGGCGGATTTCAGTAATCATCTCTTCAGCAGCGCGGCCGACCGACTTCATGGTCATAGAAGCAACCACGACTG
>CBFHYB010000159.1:0-2848 GCA_965659915.1 Candidatus Thalassarchaeaceae archaeon | reverse complement strand
ACATGGCTATTACCGAGTGTTCGTGCAAGACCCACCACTTGATGATTCCGTGACTGAGTGGGTATTAACCAAGTGATTACATCTTGATTAGAGGAATCGCCATTCAACTACACTAGCATTCGTAATCGGCTGCAAATTAACCGCTAGATTGCCATGCTTCCCATCAACCCAGTAGAGCCACCAGCGATCCCCATCTCCACCTTCTGCCGGCCCTATATCTTCAACAAATATACCTAATGGTTGGCTACCCCATGTGTACTCCAAACCAGCCAACTGAGTCGCTTCTACGGTAGCAGTTTGGATTGTTTGATGATCGTTTAACCCACCCACACAAGTTCGTGAATTATTGCCTTGAAGGCGGGCAATTTCGCCTTCATCGGCATCAAGAAAAATTGTCATTCCCACTTCATCCCACCACAAATCTTCTGGATACTCAAAACACACCACTTGTGAGTCATTCCACTCTTCTGGAAAACCCTCTCTAGAGGTTTCCAAATTACCACCTTCGTCACTAACTGCAGTTACCCATGCTAGATTCAAGGTTGGTAAGAGCAGAAGCAATACCAGCAAAATTCCGAGTGACCCGGCTCGCTTTGCAGCCATGTTGCCGCCAGCGAGCCCAGCTGTTGACAACACCAATGTCATCACTACCAACAATTCAGTTAGCAATGGCAATCCTGTCACTGTTGGATTATTGGATTTCGTCTCTTGATTTTCAGAATTTTGTTGCTCCTCTGAATCTGTACTTGGCGCATTTGGATCATCATCAAAATATCGGACTTCAAGCCATGAGGCATCGTTGGCGGCAGCCATCACTTCGCTAGTGCCGCCAACCCCTGCAGTCAACCAGCCCTCTTTTTGAGGGTGCCAATCCCACTGTAGAGATGATTCTATGTTATTTTCACCCCACCAGACAAGATGTCCTGCCCAATACCCATCAGCAGTATTGTGAGGGACCACTAGTGGCATTCCACCCAAATTATAATTTCCACCTAACAAAACAGGTTCTCCTGATACCGGACCGAAGTCTATCACTGTGGCATTGTCACAATCTGTCAAATTATAGAAACAATGAGCCTTGACTGAATCTAAATCTCCAGTCACCACTACTCCATTTGGCAAATTAACTGGAATCGATGGTGCAATTCCAAGTGAAACCCGATTCTTCACGCTAAGGTTTGATTCGTTATTGAGTTGTAAATTTACTAACTCGCCACCTTCACTTCCTTGAACGATAACACCTGCACCAAAGGTGTCATTTTGATGACTTGGATACATTATGAAAGGGGGTGTTCTCATTTTCAATTCCGAGGCACCAAGAATTGAATTCAAATCCCATGAAGAGAAATTACTGCCATCTATCTCCCATGAATGGAACCCCCCGCTCTCATCACCGGTGGCTAATAATAACCCTGAAGTGCTTGAAAAAATTGAAAAATTTTCTGATAAAATCGCCAACCCTACACCATTTCGGTAGCCTGTAGCATTGTCAGGAAAGGTGTGCTGAAACAGAAATGTGCCATTCAGACTCAAACCCAGTACTCCAGTTTCAGTAGAAATGTGAATTGTATCCTGTACATTTGGCTCACCAATTACCGGCATTAGTTTTCCAGTAACCCCCCAAGAAATTCGCTCGGTTTCATACATCCATAGTAACTCGCCAGTACTCGCATTGTGAGCGGTTATGTTACCACTTGTCCATCCATTGATAAGCATGTCAAATCCATAGACAAAAACCGGTGGTGAAATTTCAAATCCGGAACGTGATTGATTGTGTTCATAACGCCAAATCTGCTCACCGGTGTAAGTATTGAAAGCGTAAATCCCTGGTCCTTTACCATCATCCCAAGGCCCACCTGGGCTGTCACTTCTCCCCCCTACTTTGACGAACAACATTTCTTCCACAACTACAGGAGCAGTGGACACGTACCCCGATTCCAAGTCTTTTGTCCATTGCAGAGGCGGAAATTCCCATGCCGCATTTCCAGGATCAACTGTATGACCAAGTGAAGTGCTTGCTGGCACAATCAAAAGGCCAAAAAAAACAATGAAGATTACAAATTTTGAGGGCATGATTTCGCCTCATTGTAATTTCATGATGGCGTCTTTCAAGGCATCACTGACTGCTTTACCATCAGCACCGCCGCCTAATTCTTTGAGCACGATTCCCATTAAAGGACCCATAGCTCCCATGCCTCGCTCGGCAACGAAATCAGCTCTTTCAGCAATGATTCTAGCGACTACTTCCTCAACTGCACCACTATCTGCAGGTACCACACCTAACTCTCCGGCCCGCCTCTCAAGGGCGGAGCGAATCGCATCTGCAGAACCTTGGTGTGCTTGCCAATCACCACTAGTCATCATTCTTGCAGCCAGTGGAATTAATCCATCTCTCGTAACTCCTCCAGCCTCACGCATCTCCAAACAGAATCCAAGTAATGCAAGTGATACTTTGTCAACACTTGGAGCACCAGTTAATTCCGCGATTTCCTCTTGAGAACGGTCAAGCAATAACGAACCCCATGCCTTGTCTGGAAGTCCTGCTAAACCAGCCATCAAGTTACCATCTTTACCGGCATGGAAGTCATCGTCAGCTTCTCGTCCAAGTAATGCATCAACTTGGTTATCAGAAAGGTCACACAGAGCCAGTTTAGCCTTCCTTTCCCCTTGAGTTAGAGGCAAGTTTGAAGATATTTCAGCCCATTTTTCTTGTGCAATTGGGACCACCTGAATATCGGTTTCAGGATACATTCTAGCACTACCCGGTAACGGCCTCATCGCTGAGGTTGTACCATCCTCTGGTGCTCCTTTTTTGATGACAACATTGCGGACTTCTTGTTGAGTCCTG
>CBFHYB010000158.1:0-2931 GCA_965659915.1 Candidatus Thalassarchaeaceae archaeon | reverse complement strand
CTTCCAGTTGCTGAAGTCCCGCTTGAAGCGAGTGATATTCATGGTTTAGAATCATTAAGAAACCTAGGGAATTCAATGAATGGGGAACATCCCGAACCAACCCAAGGAATGGAAATGGTAACTGTTGGTTCTAGTATACCATTCTCAATAAGAAGAGGGCTTCATCAAGACGCACATCCAGGCCGATTGATTGTTCAAGTTCACATGCCCGGTGTGAATAGAGACGAATTATCAGTACGGGTAACAGAAGGTGAATTATTCATTGAAGCAAATGGCAAAAGCAGGCAAGTTGAATTGATTCAGCCACTAAATAGTGACCGGCATAAATTCGAATTAGAAGGTGATATCCTTGAAATCACACTCGAAATTTGACTGTGTTTAGATTCCCATCCAATTGCTGAGAACAACTCCAATGCCAAATGAAATCAAACTGACTACGAACAATAATCCAGCCATTTCACTAAACCGGTGAAGGAATGAAACCTCTTCAACAACTGACACATAGAAATTGAATGACGCTATTACTACTACCCCAATAATTAGAGTGCAAGCCAGTGCTAGTACATGAGGCTCGAGCCCATAGACTGGTAGAGTATCGGGGGAGATAATCAAGTAAGGCGCAACCAGCAAAAACACAGTTAGAAGATAGGCGATCCAGGTGAAAAATGCCGCAGTAAGTGGGTTTGTGTCCTTTTTCTCAGAACGTGTAGAGAGATATTCGCTTGCTCCCATACTAAATGCCGCGGCGATTCCAGTTACTAATCCAGCAAGAGCTACTAGGTTCAAATTAGCAAATGCAAAGGTTAGTCCGGCTAATGCTCCAGTCAGTTCAATCAGTGCATCTGACATTCCTAAGACAACACTTCCAATGTAGTCAAGGCGACCTTCTTCCAGTAAACCAATGAGGCGCTCTTCGTGCGAATCTTCCTCATCAGCCAAGTCATCATAACCTAATTTTCGGTATTCCGTGGAGGCGTCTCTCTCTACTCTCTCAAGCATCTTGACTGCGAATGTTAGACCGAATATCCAAGCCATTTGACTGTGAAGCCAAACTTTCCACATTGTCGGTTTTACCGTTTGGCCGGTTGCTTCTGAAAGGACCTGTTCGTGGCGACCTTCTTCCTCAGCAATCTGCTCCAATATTTTTTGATTAGAGGGATTCTTCTGCTTCTTAGCAAGCCGGCGATAAATCTCACCCTCAGTAGCCTCCATGCGCTGGAGACTGAGAAGTTGGCGTTGTAGTTTGGTTGCCATTATGCTTAGCGGTGATGCCTTGTTTCATCAATGCTCGCACACTAACATCAACAAAAATTAGTCTCTGAGATGAAATATCAGAGTTCCGCTGACCTCAAAACAAATGGATGGTCCCAAGCAAACTGATGGCACGAGAGGACGAGGTTGTTCTTGAGGCTGAGATGGCTGTTGAGGGCGATTTTTCGGCGCAACGTGAACAACGTCAACTAAACATCGCTTTGGCCGCAACTGCCCTTTTCATCATTGTAATGATGGTTATTGCATCTATTTTTTCAACCGGATTAATTGATGATATGGATGGAAATGACGGGAGTGGTCACTGGTTACCTCCTGTAGACCAGCGAGCAAACCTAGACTATCGTAATGATGATGTTTTCAGCAGAGTATCATGGAATGGCTCCTTTGGTGTTGAAGAAGTTCGCTCAGTCTACGTCCCTGTAGCATCAATTACTGCTGCAGATGGTGGGGCGGGACTCACTGGTGATGCTGAAGTCCATCTCGGTTTATGGCTCCCTGAAATCGAAGGGTGTGATTGGGACTCACTCACAACTAACGACACCTTGGCAGCAGATGGCGTCACAATCTGTGCAGTTCCTGTCATATCTGAAATTGGACCATACTACAACGATGGTGATGTTGATGCATTAACACCAGCCAACAGATTGGGGCGATTCCTAATCGAAAACTTCGTCCCCCATGGGTTTGGGGTTGCGCAAGTTAGCGTCTTTGGAACTGGTGAAGCAAACCATTGCATGGATTTGATGGGCGATGATGAACAACGAGGTATCCATGCCGCTGTTGAGTGGCTTGGAACTCAGCCTTGGTCCAACGGAAACGTTGGTGCTATCGGTAAATCATATGATGGTTCAACACCATGGGAAGCCGCGGCATTGGGCTCAAAACATCTCAAAACAATCGTGCCGATGTCTGGGCTAATCGGCGTACAGGACTTGATGTGGCGTAATGGAAGTATGGAAGCACGTGGTGCAATCATGCATAACGGCGTCTACGGAAGTTTTGGTTTAGATGGTGACTTAGAAGACACCGAAAACGCTTGTGAAGGCTACATGGAAGGGTACTACGCGGGCGTTGGCGCCTATCTTACTGGAGATGATTTGTCATGGCTAGGTAGCGACTATTGGAAAGAGCGCACCTTCCTTGACAAGGCAATAGCAAATTACGAGGGTTCGGTTTACATTATCCATGGAATGCAAGATTGGAATGTTGACCCACACATGGCATTCCCAACTCACAACATAATGGTTGAAGCTGGTTTTGACACCAAAGGTCTGTACGGACAATGGGGGCATGACTATCCGGACCGTAATGAGAGTCACTCGGGTTTGAACTCGGGGAGAGGTGGTGAGGCCTACCCCTTCACTGTGCGTTGGGATTGGGCTGACGATTTGCTTGAATGGTTTGATTTCTATTTGTATAACAAAGGACCGCAACCTGCACTACATGCCGAGATCCAAGATAACATGGGTGGCTGGCGAGTTGAAGAACAATATCCGCCCTTGGATGTTGAGTGGTTAGAGTTTGGATTAGACCAATTTGAAGTGGTAAGTGGAGGTACATTTGTGACTTCAACTTCTCAATTGGTAATTTCATCTTCCCAATTTGAAAATGAAACCCGAATTATAGGTACTCCAACCCTTCACATTGATGCTACAACCT
>CBFHYB010000157.1:1283-2936 GCA_965659915.1 Candidatus Thalassarchaeaceae archaeon | reverse complement strand
AGAATCTTCAAATTTCACTACACCTGTAAGCGCAGACAGATTTTCACCGGGTTGGAAAGATTCTAGGTATGTTGATTCAGATAATGAACAGAAGGATATTCGCCTATACTACCCATCTGCACAACCTGGGGAAGATGAGCCTATTGACTGTGCTTGGGCACCTTACCCTTGGCTCGCATTCCATGCTGATGATGGTGAAGGTTTTGATGACTATTCATGGTTAGGTGAAGGGTTAGCAAAGGCTGGTTATTTCGTAGTTATAATTGGGGATGAAAGGGGTGGGGATGAAGCCTATCAAGGGATTCTAGACCATGTACAATTGATTGAATCCATCGGATTCATCAATCTAACGGGTAATCCAAACCGTGGCCCCGCGGGTGCACAAGGATGCATTGACATGGACCACTGGGGTGTTTCAGGACATGGCCGCGGTGCTGGATTGGCAATGGTTGTGAGTAGTTACTGGGGAGCGGTGTTTAATTCTGGACAATACGAACCGCCAAGAGCACTCTTTGGTGTTGGTCTAGACATTGATGATATTGGAGAAAATGTCCAAGCAATAGGTTTAGCGAATCCCGCTCATTCATTATTTCTGACTGGCACTGTCGATAATGTTGCCCCCATTGATGAGCATGTGAAGCCGTTGCTCCAGCAGTGGAATGGGGGCTGGCAACTGCTAGAGGTTGTAGGTGCTAACCATGTACAGTATGAAGATGACCAGTCATTCCTTGACAACTTGTTTGACGGCGATGCTACGATGTCAGAGTCAGAGCAGCAACAACATGCGATTAACAAAATCACTCCTTTCCTAGATTTAACCCTCAAGGGTGAGGACGAAATTTGGTATGCTGCGTCTAGCAGGGAAAATGATCCAGACCAACCTTCAGATGGTAATTCTTATCTTTCAGAAAATCTTGATGCAAACCAATTCTATCTAGTTGACCTTGAAGAAACCTTGCTAGATGCTCCTGCAGGACGCTATGCACCAGTAGTATTCTATGATTATCAAACAAACAATACGGTACTATCAGCGGGTTGGAGTGAAGGAAATTTCTCTGATATGTGGGCTCTTGACTTGAATGATACAGCAGAATGGGAAAGTACAGGAAGTGGACCTAATTCAATTGGAACCAACACTTTTGCTAGTGATGGAATAGCTAGTGGCTTAATGGTTGGACAAAGTTACACTGGCGACCCTACAATGTGGTCATGGAATGGTTACTCCACCTCGTGGACACCATATTCGGAAGGTGTTCGACCGTCAGGAATGAGTTCTCAAGCGATGGTATGGGATTCAGGATCCCAACGCTACATTTCATACGGTGGTCAAGAGGCGGATTCCGGTAATTACACCAACGAAACTTGGGCCTTCAATCCAGGAAATGCCGTCTGGCAAAATCTTAGTGCAGTTAATTCCCCACGCGGGATATCCAATCCGGCCATGTTTTTCTCTGATGGGTGGAATAGAACAATTCTATTCGGGGGATATGATAGGGGGAAAAATCTCTCAAATGAGACTTGGATGTTCAATGGAGAAACTAACACTTGGTCAAAACTATCGCTCCCCGGAAGTTTCCCCACTGGGCGTGCTGGGATGGCAACTGCAATCGATAGAGAAGAACAAGTCGCCTACATATTTGGTGGAATTGCTAA
>CBFHYB010000157.1:0-1184 GCA_965659915.1 Candidatus Thalassarchaeaceae archaeon | reverse complement strand
CCCCACTGGGCGTGCTGGGATGGCAACTGCAATCGATAGAGAAGAACAAGTCGCCTACATATTTGGTGGAATTGCTAAGAATCAATTTGATTCAGGAATTGATTATTCTAATGAATTATGGAAACTTGATTTGGCCCAGTTAACATGGACCAAAATGCCTAGTTGGGGTATTGATGCAATGTGGCTTTCAGGAATGACTGTCGATAAATCTAACAATAAATTAGTTTTATTTGGCGGCATGAATGACGATGTGTTTGATCAAACATGGCTTTATGATTTAACTGAAGAAGAATGGGAATTGCATGCATCATCTTCAGCAATCACCTCAACTGATGTGATACATATTTCAGCAACTGTTTCTGAGCGTGATTTAGATTCACCGCCCAGTTCTCTTGAAATCAACTGCCGCGTTGTTGGTCAATCAAGTTGGACAGCGGGTAATTGGAATGCAGTCAATGATACGGCAACTTGTGATTTGTCTCCTTTTTCCCTAGAACCAGGATTTCACACCGCTGAAATGAAGATTTCAAATGACGGCCAACAAGCATCTGTCAAAATCACTTTTGAAAGAGCAAATGCGCCTCCACAATTAGAAAATCCTATGCCATATTTCATTATTGATGAAGAGGGTGAATTAATCATTAATGCTAGTGAATTAGCAACAGATGTTGATGGGCATGAATTAAGATTCATAGGTAACGAGTTCACTTTCTCTCCACTAAATGAAGGAGATCCTGAACCAGAATTAGATTATATCTTACAGAATGATAGAAGAGCAGTAAAATTAGTTGATTTAGCTGACTGGACTGAACGTAGAGGGGATACCCGGTATACCGTCTGTGGAGAAATAAGGGATGAGTCTACACCTGGAAACCCACCAGCAAGGGTGCCATTTTGTTTTGAATTAATGCATCAATCAATTGATGACCCATTTGTTGTATTAGAGCATCCAACGTTCACAATGACTGAAGACCAGAATTCAACAATTTTCGACTTGGCTCAATATGTAACGGATGAAGAATTAGATGCTGTGGCAATTCATTGGGACACACAACTCGATTATTACGACATGGATAGCGATTCTTATGGTGAAAATATCATAGTTACAGGAATTTTAGAGGAGGAGGATTTGGTTTCTCCTTACACATCAAGTGTGATGGTTGAGCCAACGGAGCACTGGCATG
>CBFHYB010000156.1:0-2958 GCA_965659915.1 Candidatus Thalassarchaeaceae archaeon | reverse complement strand
TTATTTGCAGGCTCAATGGGTGGTAACTTTAGCATTCAATCAGTCATTGTTATCGAGGTATCAACGATAAGTGACGTTGTCGTCAGTGTAGTAGATGATGCTAACAGAACATATTTGCCGGGTGTAACGGAAGTAGTTTCATTTGAGGTTTCAAATAATGGCAACGATGTCACAACTTTAGTTTATCAAACAGCATCTGACTCAACTTGTAGTGCAGATATGGCTACAACAGTGGGAGGTGAACTAGCACCTCTTGCAAGCGAATTCATCAATGTCAACATAACTCCTGATGCAACTACTCACTGGAATGATACCTGTACAATCTCAATTTTTGCCACTGAAAACTCAACTGGCGTAATACACGAATCGTCGTACACAATTACCGTTGGTGTGAATTGGGGGTGGGAAATCACGCCACCAAATGGAACAACCCTAACACCTGGCACGAGTAAAACAATTCAAGTTGGTGTGCGAAATATTGGTTCTGAGATTGACGAAGTACGTTTTGACTTGACAGGACCTGAAGGAATTACTGCTACTGGCCCACCGGCATGGGTATCGGTGGAAAGAGGATTATCAAATGTCATTTCCTTCCAAGTTGATGTATTAGCAGACACCTCTCTTGTTGGCTTGCAAAATTTAACACTCACAGCCACAGGATTACATGGCGGCGAAGTAGAGATTGAGAATATTGAAATCAATGTACAACCACGAGTTGAACTAGATTTGGTAGCCCCTCAAGGAGGCAATGTATTTGTTTCTGCAGGGGATTACAGTGGATTTTCAATTCAGGCTACAAATAGTGGTACAAACTCTCTTTCCTTCAATTTTGATTGGAGTGGCCTTCCGAATTCACTTTCATTTTCAGGAATGCCAACAGTAAGCAGTGTTGATGTAGGCCAATCTCTCATGATTCCATTCAATGTATCTGCTACTTCATCAGCTGTTGCGACCATTCACCAAATTACTCTGTTTGCTAAGAGCGTGAATGGTTCTGATGTTATTGCACAGACAACATTCTCGATTGAAGTAGGACATTCTCCGAGTGTCAAAATTCTAGCATCTGGGGATACATTACCTGTGGGAGAGAATACCATTAGTTCAATGCAATTTGTCATACTTAACGATGGTAATCAGCAGGATCAGTTTTCCTTCTCTTTGTCACCATCAACAGATGGATTTGAGGTGACTATATCGCCGCTTTTACTCACCCTTTATGCAGGCGAGCAAGACATCGTTACAGTTTCCATGCGCCGAACAACTGCTGTCGGTGAATCCACCTTAGCATTAGTTGCTACATCATCTAATGACGATGCTGTAACCGACTCATATTCATACACTGTAACCGATGTTATCCTTGGGGTGACAGCAACTTTGACGAGTACAGAAATTACTGCTGCAATTGGAGATACGGTCCAAGCCTATCTTTGGTTGACTAACACCGGTAATGCCAATCAGACATTCCAACTGGCAACCAGTGGTCTTGATTGTAGTAATGCCCTGTCTACGATTTCTTTGGAGCCATCTTCCTCAGCAGTACCTGTTTTACTAGAGTGTTTGGTGTCTCAAAATACACCTGCAGGAGTAATCTCACTGACAGCCACTGTTACATCTCTAGCAGACACTTCAATTAGTGCAACTTCATCCATCAATTTAACCATCCCTGTTGACCATGTGAACGGCCAACCGCGACTCAGTGTTACGGTTTCGGGTAGTGAACAAAATGTCCTGCCTTATCAGGGGAGTTTGGTACTTACGGTTAGTCTCAGGAACGACGGTAATGAGCAATTATCTGGTACACTTTCACTTGTTGGTGAAGGTGCAGCCGACTTATCTCCAGGATGGACTGCTGTTGGTGGTTCATCAAATCCAAATTACAATCTAGGGCCCGGTGAAGGGGCTTCATATGATTTGATGCTGACATCCCTGTATACCACAAGCGGGGGAGAATTAAGCATGCGAGTTCAAGCTGCGGGGGCAGGTCATCAGTTACTTTCAGATCCATTCACTTTGAATGTCATAGGTCCAACCGCAGCTCCTGACGGAGTCTCATTTGGATTATTTGAATTAGATAATCAGAAATCAATTACTGTGATGGCTGTTGGATGGATGATTACTAGCCTATTCGTTTTGTTAGCAATTACCAAGCGTCGCAGAGCAAAACAGGACCACATCCGCTCAACTTTCTTTGAGACAGATGAGACTACTGGTGAGTTGCCTCCGCTACCCATGGATGGGGATTTACCACCTCCTCCAATGCCAGTGGTTGCCGGAAAAGCGAGTGCTGATAATGCAGATGAAGGTGGTGCGAAAATGGTTGATGGACGAGTAAACTGTCCAAGTTGTTCATCATCACTCAAGATGCCAGAGGGTCGTCAACCACCATTCAAGTTCACCTGTCCAAAATGCCAAGAATCAGTTCGAGTAGTTGAATAAATCTCATCTTGTTGAAATTTTCATTCATCATTTTTGTCTCATTGCGACTAGAATGAAAGCAGTATGTCCCATTGGATTGTTCCCCGGTCGCACCCCACCTTTGGAAGCTTTAGTCCAAACACGGTCAATTCGTTCACCCGCCCATTCAACTTCTAATCCGGCTTCTTCACATGCATCCCAACATGATTCCAACTGGCTGGTTACTGGACAGTAACAGGATAGTCTGCCACCCACTGCTAACAGAGCCGAGAAATGAGGTATTGCACGCCACGGCTCCGGCAAATCAATACTGATAGCATCAAATTGGTCTGATATTGAACTAGCCGCGTCTGCAGTCTCGGAATCATATGCATCTCCTTCAACAAGGTGAAATTCTGGAAAACTCTCCCAACTTGAAGTTGCCAAGGCGACATTTTCCAGCCCTACTTCGGCGTGTTCCTCACGAAGTTCTACTGTGGTCAGCAATCCATCTTTCCCCACAATATTTGCCAAATGTAGAGTCAATCCTGCAGAGCCAAATCC
>CBFHYB010000155.1:0-2991 GCA_965659915.1 Candidatus Thalassarchaeaceae archaeon | reverse complement strand
GATGGTGGTTTTGCTGTTGCTTTAGCAGAAGCTTGCTTTGGTGCAGATTCTGGTTGTAATGTTGACATATCTGAGATATTCAGTGATAACAACAGTCTTGACAAGTGGGGAGCATTATTTGGAGAGAGCCTCGGGCGCATTCTAGTGAGTGTAAAGGATGAACACAGTTCTGATTTCGAAGCAGCAATGGAAAGCAACGCTTGTTTCCGATTAGGTGAAGTTGTTAGCGGTGATGAAATAACAATTTCAAAATCCGGTGAAACAATTCTTCAAGCCAGCATGTTAGCACTCAAACAATCTTGGCAGGCAACCCTAGACGGAGGTGGTGCTTGAATGGTTGATATTCCCCAAGTAGCAGTCCTTACTGGTTTTGGAATTAATTGTGATGTTGAAACCATGGCGGTGTTTGAGATGGCGGGAGCAAAAGCTCACCGCATACATATCAATAGTTTAGTTAATGGCGACGATTCATTAGAAAATTACCATATTATGGCGATTCCCGGTGGTTTTTCCTTTGGTGATCACCTCGGCAGTGGTCGTTTACTAGGGAACAGACTTCGGTTTGGGATAAGGGAACAAGTGCGCCAATTTGTCAAAGACGGTAAACCTGTTATTGGGATTTGCAATGGTTTCCAAGTGTTGGTGAAAATGGGATTACTACCTGGTGATGATGATGTTTCATTACAACAAACTGCATCCCTTACTCTAAATGATTCAGGCCATTATGAAGATAGGTGGGTTACCCTTGAATTCAATTCTGATAGTCCCTGTGTTTGGACAAAAGGTTTGACACGTATGCGAACACCTGTAAGGCACGGCGAAGGAAAATTCGTGGTACCAGACCAATCTGTACTTGATCAATATGAACAACAACAACAAGTCGTAGCACGATATATCGACCCCAATGACGAGTATCCTAGCGCCTCAGACGAACCTCTATCCTACCCACTATGTCCAAATGCTAGCATGCGTAATATTGCTGGTGTGTGTGACCCATCTGGATTAGTATTTGGATTAATGCCACACCCAGAGGCCAACCATTCAAAGTGGCTTGGTGCTACATGGACTCGCGAAGAGATGGGAGATGATTGGAAAGGCGAAGGAATGGTTGTGTTTGAGAATGGTGTTAGATATGCAAAAGAAAATCTTTAGTCGAATAAAGTACAATGAACTGATATTTCATTCTTCTTCATCTAACTCTGAAGAACACGTTGAGATACCTATTAGCGAATAAGTTGGACAACTCCCCGATGCTGCAGTTGCAATTAGCCAAATAGCGGTACCGATGGCAAAATAATGGAATAACGTCTCAATACCACCTAAATTACCTGTTAATTCAACAATAGCAAGCCCACCACCACCAATAGCTCGAACCATTCGGTCGGTTGAACCAACATTTCTTGAAAGCATTTCAATCATCTAATAATTCATCAACATCATCAACAATGTCCTTCCATTGTTTCCTTTCAGCACGCTTTTCCCCTACTTTCAAGTCAACCATCAAATCTTTCAAATCATCAGGCGCATCTTGACTAGCAGCGCTGGCTTGAACCCTAGCAGTCAACTCGTGATCCTCCCCTGGTCGCTCAGAACGGTCAACTTGAGCTATTTCTTTACTAGGCACAGTTCTAATCCCCGAATCATCAACAATATCTGTTGGTAATTCTTGTGATAAATCATGCAATTCTTTCTCAGTTGGGTCGGAATCCTTCCATTTAGATTGGTTAGCCATTTCTCTTAATGTATTCATTTTCCTCTTCTGCCTTGCTGCTTCAAAAGCGGCCTCAACATCTTCTTGAGTTATCGCTCTTGGTTTCTTAGATTGTCCGTGTAATAATTGTGCATAAGCAGTCATCCACTCTCCATGTGTCTCATCATGTTCGTATGAACTAGGTCTAGCAAGCATCTGAAACAATTCTTTGGACCATTGGCTTGCAAGTGATTGTGGTGGTAATTCGGCGACCCGTTCTCGAACATCTTTGTGGGTGGTAATACACTGCCGGCAACGATTTGACCCCGCCTCATCTGGTGCATCACAGAGTACGCAACAAGTGGCCAACCCCATCTCAAGCATTGCCCTCCTAACACCCGACATCGAATTCTAGCACACACTTCCCCCCCTTCAACTCTCCCAGTTTGCGAACCCTCAAAGAGGCCGAGCAATTCGCCACATTATGGCTAGGGACCCAAGGGCGTCTCGTCTTGATGACGATCCTTTTGCAAAGATAGATGATAATCAACCTACAAATAAGGGCACATCTCAACATATCCGGGTCGTTATTCAACCAGGTCAACCAAATCCATTTGAGCCATTTCTCAAAGGATTTTTTGATGTTGGCGGACCAAGAGTTGTGAAGCACGAAGGCTCATTTTTTCACTTTTCAGAGCGTGAATTGAAGGATTTGGCGATATCTCTCGCAGCATTTTCACTAGGACTTTCTTTCATGTTTCAAGGGGGTATTTTGGGAGGGATACTTTCTCAAAACATATCCTCATTATTGGTCACAACAATCTTATTTTTTGTTCTTGGCCTTGTCGCTTTTGGTCCCGCGTTTATCATCCACGAATTGGCCCACAAATTCGTTGCAAAGCACTATGGATGCTGGGCGGAATTCCGAGCAGATCCACGTGGCCTTCGAACGGGTGTTCTCATTGCATTTTTCATAGGTTTTTTGTTTATGGCACCTGGTGCGGTGATGGTTGCTGGTAATGTTAATCGTAGGCAGAATGGTATGATTTCACTTGCAGGCCCTGCCTCTAATCTTTGTCTGTGGTTGCTTGGTTTGCCTGTGGCACTAATGCTAATTTCAGGAGAGGGAGTACTGTCGCTCGCCGTGTATTATTGGATGGTTGCAAACGCCATCCTCGGAGCATTCAACATGCTTCCATTTGGACCCCTTGACGGCCGTAAAATAAAGGCATGGTCAGAACCAGTCTTTTGGGTATTTCTTACAATTTTTATCGGACTTGTATATCTCACAATTATTCCCA
>CBFHYB010000154.1:0-3055 GCA_965659915.1 Candidatus Thalassarchaeaceae archaeon | reverse complement strand
TATGAATCGTGGTTCTACATCTGCAGAATTCAACCTGTCACTTGATTGGGTTGCAAACGATTCACTAAACGGCATTGTGATGAGTGATGAACACGAATTCACTCTACCTCCACATAGCGTTGCTATCTTCTTCCCTGAAAATGAACCCGGTTTCAACTCACTGTTCATGGGACACAGCTTTTTCCGCCCCTTTGCGGACGAGATGCCATTCCATACTGCGCAGGCCGGCATTGCCGGCCACAGCCAATCCGTCATCTTCTCTGGAGGCGCCTCCGGTGCGCCCCAGGCGCTATGGGAAAATGCCGGTAAGCGTGCCCAGATTCAGGCCATCCTCGACGGCGGTGATATCGAGTTGTTCGGCATGACCTACCACGGGGCTTATCCCACTTCGGAGGGTTATGAGAATTGGATTGAGTACGCGCTGGCGCAGAATCAGGATACGCGCTTTTTCCTCGCCCTACCGTGGGGGACGAACCCTGGAGACACGAGTGCTGAAACTTATGCCAGTGACTGGCACACAAGACACTCGACGGATTGGCACAACCTCATCGATACCCTGCGTACACTCTACCCTGGCGTGGACATCTTCTGCATACCGTACGGCCAGAGCGCTTTGGAACTGCGCCTGCTGTTCAGTTCGGACAATCTCCCGGATGTCGACTCCCTAGTCAGTGGCTCTGGCGAAGGCATCTACAGTGACAACTTTGGTCACGCCGATGACATCCTCAAAGACTTAGGTAGCCTGGTGTGGTTAAATGCGATTTACGGCGTGAACTTGACCACTTACGCCTACGACCCAGGATATATTACGGATTTGAAAGGGATTGCCCAGTCGATTATGGATGACCATGACGCTGCCTACCCTGGGCCGGAACCTGAACCTGAGCCCGAACCTGAACCAGAACCTGGTTGCATGGACCCAAATGCTACGAACTATGATCCACTTGCCGAAATTGATGATGGCTCATGTGAATATGAGGAGCCACCGCAAGAGGGTTGTACTGATGCTGAAGCAATTAATTTTGATATTCAAGCAGAAGTTGATGATGGAACCTGTGAATATGAGGAGCCACCGCAAGAAGGTTGTACCGATGCTGAAGCAATTAATTTTGATATTCAAGCAGAGATTGATGATGGCACATGTGAATATAGTAATCCAGACCCAGATAATAATTCCAGTAATGGTACGGGGAATCAAACCGGCAACCAAACCGGGGAACCACCAACTGAACCACCCGAAGAGGAGGAGATGGTTACTTGTGACGCGTGCTGTGGTGAAACAATTGAGCTACCAAAATCAATCGGCTGTGACATGGTGGATGATGGTGAACTTGAGTGTGAACCCTGTGAACAGGTAGAGGGTGAATCCTCTGTAAACGATAACCCCGAAAGAACACAGGGTGGATTCAGTTTCCTTACAGGTGCTGCAATAGGGCTCATTATGCTCATAATATTTGCAATAGGGGCTGTTGTAATCATCACTCAGAGTCGCCGTGAGTGAATAAATCATAGAAAAGCACGTAATCGGATATCATCCTTGCACCTGTGAATCTAGCACTCGTTGCAATTGCTGCTCTCATGAGATGCGCCCATCTTTCCTCTCCAACTGACCAAGCCTGCAAAACCTCATTTTCTAACACTGAGTAAAGTGAATCAACATCTCGCTGGTCATCCCGGTCATCCTCAGCCTTTCCAATGGCCCAACCATTAACACCATGTTCACAGGCTTCTGGCCACCACCCATCCAAAATTGAGAAGTTCGGAACCCCGTTCATTGCCGCCTTCATACCACTGGTTCCCGAAGCCTCCATTGGGCGAACTGGGTTATTCAACCAAATATCCACGCCACCGGTCATCGCAAGACCGGTAGCCATTGAATAATCTTCCAAGAATGCAACTGGTATCTCATCTGAAATCTGTTCAGCACCAGCAAAGATGTCGCGAATTAGTTGTTTTCCCCCCTCATCTCTAGAGTGAGCCTTGCCAGCAAAAACAAATTGAATTTTGCCAGCACCAATTTTCCTTAATCTCTCTAAATCACTGAACACTAAATTTGCCCTTTTGTAGGTTGCAAAGCGCCTGGCAAACCCAATTGTCAAGCGGTCTTCATGCAACTCAACACCTGTGCTTGCATTCACAAGGTCACGCAAAACTGCTCGCGCTTGTTGACGGGCTGAAATCAAGGCTGAATCCGGTATTTTGCCTGCATGTGACAAAATTGCCGGGTCATTACGCCAACCATGCAAATGCTCATCAAAAATTTCCTTCATAGGAGGTGTTGTCCAAGTAAGGTGATGAACTCCATTGGTTATTGGTTCGATGTGCGTCCCCTCAAACATTGTAGAAGCAACCCAAGCATTCAGGTTTGATACAGCATTCACTTGACCTGCCAAAGCGATTGCAAGATGGCTCATCGAGCATGATTCTTCACACCCATCAAATGAGCGGACATTTTCTGGTAATAAATTACCAACCACTGCATCTACGTCCTGCCAAGAAAATCGATCATGACCTGCAGGGACAGGGGTATGAGTTGTAAACAACGTTTTTCTTGATAACTCAGCAAGAGTCCATCCTTGAGATAACATTTCTATGGCCGCAAATGTACAGTGACCTTCGTTGAGATGCAATCCTTTCAGTGGCCATTCACCAAGCGCCTTAAGGATTCTAATCCCGCCAACACCAAGCAGATATTCTTGCCGTAATCTTGTAGAATCATCGCCTCCATAAAGTCGATTTCCTAAGGCAGCATGCTCAGGTTTGTTCAAGTCATGCCTAGTGTCAATAAAATATACAGGAACTACATGACCACTGATTCCTGTTACTTGAGTAATCCATACGCGCGCATTTAGGGTGGTGCCATCTAATGGCAAAGCCAATTCAATACCTGTATCTGTAAGGTGTTCCGAAGGGTCAATTTCGGGATAAGTTTCAGACTGGTTTCCCTTAGAATCAAGATGTTGCCTACCATATCCCTCGCGATAAAGTAGAGTTACAGCGACTAGATCTACTTCTCCATCAGCAGCTGACTTTACATGGTCACCTGCTAGTACTC
>CBFHYB010000153.1:0-3110 GCA_965659915.1 Candidatus Thalassarchaeaceae archaeon | reverse complement strand
CACCTTTTGACAGTGTTTCCACATCTTCAACAATAACCGGATTACTCGCACTACTGGGCTCATCGACGTTTGCTGAACTAATGTCTACGCTCCATTCTACGGGGATGATAATTCTAGACTCGCCTCTAAGGTATAATTCCCAAGTCACAGGTTCTGAAATTTCAAATGATATTGAAAGTCCGACCCCATCATTTGGTCGTACTAATCGGCCGCGAGAAAGATCTAGTTCAGCATCTTCTAACTGATAGGTGCCGACTTTTGGTGAAGTTGGACTACCTCCAGATAGTGTCCAACTATTGCTACTTGGACCAGCCCAGAATTCAACCACCAGGTCAGGAGCACTCACTCCTGCAGTGTCCTCGCGTATACGAAAATCAATCACTAATTCATCTATCATGGTTGGTAATAATGCGAGTTGATTTTGCTCCGGATTCATGATAAATTCAATTTTCACAGTTTTTGGGGATAAAGGAGACGCAGAATCCTCTTGCCGAGACATCACATCAACGCCAATTTCAGTGTTATCAAGCAGGCAACTTGAATCCGACAAGCAAGCTAGGTTGAGAGTAGTGGTTGATTGTGAGAGTTCTGCTGTTGTAGTTGGAGACAAAAAACCAAGAATTAGAACTAGAAGAATACTGGTCGCAAAACCCCTCTTTGCGTAAGCAGGCTTCATCATCAAACAGAATGGAGTATCCTCGTAGTAATGAACAATGTTCTAAATCGTTTGCAAAATCAGTATTAATTTGCTGTCAAAGCACAATCAACTAATTTCACCTTGCAACTGCGACAAAGGTAGCGACCCGCAGAGCGTACTGAACGTTCAGTTTGCCAATCACAAGTGGGGCATTTCCAAGCAAATTTTGCATTACGCTTTCGCAAGTGGGTTGCAAAATCAATCCCCATTTGTTTTACTTCTTTGTTTGGCCATTGAGCCTCTAGATACCTAAATTGTTTATCATGACCACCGTGGCCAAGAGCGTGAAGAAACTCGTGAAACATTAGAAATTCAGCATATTCCAACCACTCAGCCTTGAGTGATTCAGGGTGTAGTGCAACCTCTCTAACATCAGTCGGGCAAAGATTCACATCGCGCTTGTCAACACCTTTGTTGAATCTGCAAACGCCATGGAGTCTTGTTGCATTTCGGCGTAATCTACCCAAAGGAACACTTGCCAAGGGTTGCAGGTTTTTTTCGTTCAGAGATTCCATTTTGGACATTATCCCCATCACTCGAAAGCGCAAGAATTCAAGTGATGTATTTACCAAAATACCTCAACTCCATCGGTGGAAAGCAGGATGCCCTTCAGTAACGGCAACAAACAAACCCTTTCCTTTTGCACAGAGTTTTCCTTCGGCGTGTAGTTCCATCTCAACATTTGCTCGGTCTCCCGAGAGTTCACTTACTCTTGCAGTTACGTGTAGTGGTACATTTGCAGGTGTAGGACGTCGAAGTTGAACAGAATAAGATGCAGTCACTGTACAAGGTGGTTCACTGTCTCCATTTGCATCCATTATTGCTATCGCCGCAGTCCAATTTCCATGGCAATCAAGCAAAGTTCCAATAATTCCGCCATTTACCATTCCTGGGAATGCTTGATGTTCATCTGAGGTGGTGAACCACAATTCTAATCCATCTTCAGTTCTAGTTGAATTTATCTTCAATCCTTGTTGATTTGCAGGTCCACAGCCAAAACAGATTGATGAGGGTGCAAATTCTCTCTGAACGCCTATCTCTTCGTCAGCCATCACATAGCCGCTAAGCGGGCTATCCATCTTTTTTGCCCTTGTTCAGGGGTGGTAAATACACGATATTGATGAGATTTTTATCGGCGGCTTTTTGTTTAATCACCATCAGCAACGGTTAGCGGAGTCGCTACGGCTTGGATGGGTGAGGTTTAGTGCCTACAAAAGATGACTCCGATTCTACTGATATTGATGCCGCCAAGAAGGTGGCCAATAAGGCAACTAAGGCCAAAAAAGCAGTTCCAAAAGCAAAAACGACCTCAAAAAAATCCAAGAGTAATGCTAAGGCCAAATCAAAGTCCAAGGCTAAATCCGCAAAGAAAACAACAACTGGCGGCAAAAAGAAGACTACTACTAAGGCTAAAGCAAAGCCAAAAGCGACTAAGAAACAAAAGACTACGCTCAAAGTTAGTAATCAAATTCCGAAAGAGCGCCGCGCTACGATTGAAAAATCACTATCCAAGGCAAAGAGAAGAAAACGCCAAGACTGGGACCGTGCTAAAGGAGCAAAACAGCACCGCATCGCAAATAAGAGAGTAAAACCCAACACAATTCGCCGAATTTCAATGCCACTTCTTGATGTAAATCTTGGTGAGAGTTGGGATACTCCAATCACAGTCATTCATGGTGCTCGTCCAGGGCCAGTAGTAACAGTTACAGGTGCTATTCATGGAGATGAATTGGTTGGGCCACTTGCTTGTAGCATGTTGTGTCAAGAATCTATGACGGGGCCAGGTCGTGCCTTAGATCCAGCAGCAATGGCTGGCACAATTCGTATTGTCCCAGTTCTAAATCCTCCTGGATTTAGGAGACATAATCGATATTTCCCAGATGGCCGCGACCTCAATCGTCAATTTCCGGGTACAGTTGAGGGCAATACTACCAGCCGAGTTGCTGACAAAATTTGGGAAAATCTCATCATCTCAACTGATTACTTACTTGACCTTCATTCAGCCGCAAGAGGTAGGACAAATTTGCCCCAAGTGAGAGCAAATCTTGCTCATTCTGAGAGTAATAGGGTTGCTAGGTCATTCGGTGTTGAAGTGGTCCTTGATTCAAAAGGGCCTCGAGGTACACTTAGGAGAAATGCCACAGAAGAAGGAATCGGAGCCATCACTTACGAAGGTGGTGGCGCTACTTTGACTGATCATGAAGCAGTAAAGGTAGCAGTGTACGGGGTACTCAATGTACTACGCTCACTGAAGGTAATTCCCGGTTACCCAAATCGCCCACGTTTCCGCTTACTCGCTTCGGGTTCAACATGGATTCGCTCCGAGGAAGGCGGTCTTGTTGACATGTTTGTCCAATCTGGTTCATTTGTTGAGAAAGGTGACATTATTGGGAGAATAGTTGACCCGCATAAG
>CBFHYB010000152.1:0-3161 GCA_965659915.1 Candidatus Thalassarchaeaceae archaeon | reverse complement strand
AGTTGCGAAGTTGACTGCGAAGTGATAGGAATTTAGGATAAATTCTGCTTTCGGATGGTTGGTGAATCTCCCGCCATTGAACAGGGCTTCTGCGCGGTTTAGTTGAGTGCGAGCGATGATAGAGGCAAAGGCTCGGTCAGCTCGGAGATTGTTACCGAGTCCAGCCTTTGCGACTAGATTTGTGATATGAGCACAAGCACCAGGAACGAAAGTATCGTCTCTAAACCAGTTATGAGATGGCATCCAGATTTGTTTGGTTAAATCTTGGAATGTGTGCAGGTATCGTAAATGTAGGATTAAATCGCCGCTCATTTTGATGAGCGTGGCGAATGAAAACCGGGATTCTTCATCGTCAAATCCTGATTGTTTTAGGAATTCATCTAGTATCTCATCAGGGTCACGATTTGGATTGTCCGTTAGAGCGATGACTGCATGTGCATTCATTTCTGACCAGAAGTCATCAGAAGCGTGGTCTGCTGACCATCCACCACCACGCGGGATGATGTAGCTGCCAGCCCAGTTTGGAGGGGTTGAGTTGGCAAGTCCTGTGGTGGTATCCTCGTCCACTTCGGGGAAACCTTGCGAGAGTGAATGCCCGAGCCAATTTGGCACAATACCGAGGAACTCGTATTCACGTTCACATTGGAATTCAATTAGACGCGGTGGGCCATCAAGTTCGATGGAATTATTCCATGGTTGGTTGCGCCAGTAGTCGGTTGCTGTATGCTTAACTGATACTACTAATCTCGTATTATCATTCCAAGTGGCTAATCCAGCAGATTGTTGCTCAGAATCTGCATGGAATCCATCCTCACCTAAATCCCACATTCTGAGGATACAATACATTCCTAACTGCTCACAAACAATCTCTTCTAGTTCCGATACAATTCGTTGCAGTGCCCCGATTTTACCCAATCTTTCACAGACATTACACTGACAAGAGAATGGGTTTATTCGAATAGCCCAAGAATCAGTTTCAAATGCTTCTCCAAAGCGAAAAATAATTCCTTTCAAATCAGGATATTGGTTAAACAATGCATGCAAATTAGTATTTATTGAGCGCCATGTTTCATCATCGTGTGGGCAACCATTACTACTCTGAGCAACCTCTATTGGTAGTGTGAATAGGTCTTCCATTACCCAGGTTTCAAGTCCTGAATCCAATGCTTCTTGGATGCGTTCATTTAGATCAGAAATCCGCTGAGATACTTCGGAACTCGTAGCGTTTTCCATGACAAGAGATAGACAACCAAACAGTTGGTCTGCCACTACTAAATCAGTGAATCCACGTTCAGAGAGGAAAGATGGGTTGCGCCAGCGAGTTGCAATTTCGTCTTGATTAGGTGGGTCGTGGACGTATGCTATTTTCATCCGCTTACGATTTGATGTTTCATCCATCTCATCAACAGTCACATTACCACCTCAATATCAGAATGAAAAGTCCAGCCCATTTCAGAAAATGCCGAGGCTGCCATGTTTGAAAAATCAGAATTAGGTATGATGCCAAAAATTGAGCCTCCAGAACCGCACTGCTTAGCGCACGAACCAAGTGACCTGGCCAACTTGACTGCATCAAGAGTCTCTCCAAGAGCCTCTTCACCAAACAATTCTAGACGCAAATCAAAATTAGTGTCAATCAAAGATGCAAAAGAAGTAGAATCGCCGTTGTCAATTGCTTGACGTCCTTCATTTGCACATTCAGCGAGGTGATGGATAATTTCAACCATTTCAGAATCTTGTTGTTGCCATCTCTCAGCAATACTGGAGTGTGTTTTTCCTGAATCTTCTCCGCTTGGAGCGTGTGCAACCCATAACAGAGGGAAGTTCTCAGCATCGAGTTCGGTGTAATCCCCATAACCCCGATTTGTCATCAATTCTTTATCAAAATCCATGTGTAACATGCATCCATAAGCCTGTGGTAATCGGTCTTGTAATCCTGCAACCATGCCGAGTTCTTCAGCCTCAACTTTCAACACTAATTCGGCTAATTCACGGGCGCTAATTGTATTCATAGGAATATCGTGAAATGCCATTAATGTAAGCATGAATGCTGTTTCTATTGCTGATGAACCGGAAAGTCCAACACGATAGGGGATGGTAGTTTCCACTTCTGCTTTGAAGGGTGAAACAGTGCGGTCAAAGTGGTTTTCAAAAACGGTGATAGTTGGTTGCATGATTCTTCTTAATCCCGAATTATCAGGTAGTTCGTATGATGAATCATCTGCATTTTGTGGAGAGAGAGTAACAGTAGCTTGCCAATTCCATACTGGGGCTGAAATGCAGGCACCAAAATAACCGTCTGACGGGTTTCCTAGTAACCCGATTCTAGCCGGAGTTGAGCACGAGACGCGGTTAGCCACAATGCTCGCTCGGTGGTTACTACACATGAATTAATGCCTGATTAGGATAATGTAGTCAAGTCAGGGGTAAAGCCATGAATGGAATAGTTGGCCCAATCAAATGATGTGGGGAGTGATTCCAGCCGCTGGTCGCGGTAGTAGAGTCGTAGATGACCATGTCAACGGTTGTAAGGAATTGATTGAAATTAATGGCCGCACTATGCTTCAACGCACAATAGACGAACTACGTGCGGCAGAAGTTGATGGAATCGTAATTGTCACTTCACCAAACAAACCAGCAATCAAAACCAGCCTTGAAGAATCTGGTGAATTGACGCGAGGTGACATCAAATTTGTTGAACAAGCCGATCCAAATGGTTTGGTGGATGCAATATCACAAGCAATCCCAATTTGTGGAGAAAATATGCTTGTAGCCACGCCGGACAACCTCTACATCCGTCATCCCTGTCCAGCCTTCGAACTTTTGCGAGTTCACGGGACATCTCAGAGATGTGTGATTGGCGTGGTTCCCGTGGTCAGTCCTTGGGGTGAAATGCTTGGCGATACTGGGCGAGTTGATTCCCTTTACAATTCAAAAAATTCAGAGCACCGAGCCTTGAGTGGTATTCTTGAAAAGAGGAAAACCAAACCTTTCCCCCTAACAGATCCTCCACGCTGGAGATGTACTGGTAGAATGATTGTAACAACCGAATTTTGGTACCAGACTGGCCTTGATGATGTTGAGAAATTAGGCGCACTTGCTAGCCAGGGTCGGTTGCTGGCCGCTGAGTTAGATGCCGATTACATTGACATCGGGATTCC
>CBFHYB010000151.1:0-3178 GCA_965659915.1 Candidatus Thalassarchaeaceae archaeon | reverse complement strand
TGAGTCCATCCCATCTTGTCAGCAATTGTTTTCTCGCGTTCAAGTATGGCATCGCTCACCCCGTTCACCCTAAATGGCAGACGATGGCAACTGATTTTAGCACCGCGCAAGCGAGAATCTTCTTTTTCCTGCTCAAACCGTTTATCAATGGTGGGCTTACCGGATAATTTCGTGGGTCGTAGAAGAGAGGAGACTGTAGACAAGGAATTACTTGCCCAGATGGAAGCTGGTGACGAGAAAATTCGCGTTAAAGTCCCTAACGAGCGAGTGAATGAAATGTTCGCAATCGCTGACCAAATTCTAGGTGGCCGCAGGATTCGAGCCATCTGTGCTGATGGTGAAGAGAGGATTACAAGAATACCAGGTAAGATGAGACGCCGTCAATGGGTGCGTGAAGGAGATTTAATCATCATTCAGCCTTGGGATTTTCAACCTTCAAAGGCCGATGTAAAAATGCGCTACACAAAGACTCAGGCTCTATATCTCTCACGTAAAGGAGTATTACCAGAAATTGTAGATGTATTCGGTATGAGTTCAGACGATACTGGTGGAGAAGATGACGGCATTTGGGATATGGGTGCAGAGGATGTTGCAGAACCTATCGCAGAAGTTCAAGAAGAATCTGATGACGAAACTGCCGATGAGGCATGAGGGATTGACATATCTCGCAAAAAGGGCGTCAAAAGCCGCTCCTCAAAGCGTGAATGGGTTGATGTTGCTGAAGAACAGGCTAAGGCAAATCTAGATGATTTCCCTGAACAAGATTGGTCTGAATTTGAAGCAGATGATGAGCGTTCAGAATTTGAAAAGCACGAAAAATTAATTGATAAATCATTAGATAAATTTGATCAAGACTCATCTAAATATCACTGGATGAAAGAGAAGAAATATGCCACAATGTTTTCTGCAATTGAGCATAAATTGACTGGTGTTCTTGGTCAAGGTCAATACGATTGGGTTGACCGTCGAGTGTTCGACCAAGTGTTTGACCAATCTACTCTAATGTCTGTGTTCAAATTGATGCAACAAGGTCACATTGACACAATAGAGTGGCCAATTGCAAGAGGAAAAGAAGCGCATGTTTTCTTTGCAAAATCACAATCTGGTCCCGTGGCAGTCAAAATTTTCCACACTTCAAATGCCGTATTCAAGGGATTAATGCAGTATATTGAGGGTGACCCGAGGTTTGGAGGATTACGGCGAAGGCACCGAGAACTCGTCAATGTCTGGGTGCAAAAAGAGCACAGAAATTTGATGCGGATGAGGAAGAATGGTGTGCGGGTCCCCGAGTCATTGATGACGCGAAATAACGTTCTAGTCATGGAATATTTAGGTGATGAAAATGGCCCGTCTCCAAGACTAAAAGATGTGACGGTAGACAATCCGGAAAAGTTGTTCAAAGAGTTGCTTAGACAGTTACGAATGATTTGGCAAGATGCTGGACTAGCACACGCTGATTTTTCAGATTACAATATCATGATTCACCAAGGTGAAGCATGGATTATTGATGCCGGGCAATCAGTTGTTCAACATCATCCAAAAGCCAAGGAATTTCTGGTAAGAGATGTGACAAGGCTTTGTCAGTGGGCACAGAAAAATGGGGTTGAGGCTGATTTAGCCGAGGCAACATTGTTTGTTATTGAAGAATAATCAAATGTTGTCTAAAGGCTATGCCGAAGTGCTTCTAGCGGATTTGTGCGCAAATTGAAATCAGATGTGGCCTATAGGCTATGTTGAAATGGGGAGGGTAAGTCGGCCGGCTCAATGGAGGTTTCAGTTAGGGTGCCAATGGACCGCGTAGCGGTATTGATTGGTAAGCGCGGAGCGACCCGAAAATCGCTTGAAAAAGCGGCCAATGTCGCACTTGAAATTGATTCCGAAAGCGGTGACATTTCAATTAGTTGGGACCCTGAAAAAACAGACCCTGTGAAGATGATGAAATTCCCTGAAATCGTCAAAGCAGTTGGTAGAGGAATGTCACCTCAAAAAGCAATCAAGTTGTTAGAAGATGAATGTTTTTTCAAACTCATAGATATGCGTGAATGGACAGGTAAACAATACCTTCAACAAAAGCGCATGCGAGGAAGATTGATTGGAAGCGATGGCAAAATACGCCGTTTTATTGAACAGAATTCAGGTTGTGAAATGGCTGTATATGGAAGCACAATCGTATTGATTGGTGATGAGGAAGCAATCCCTCTGGCTAGTCATGCCGTTGAGCGGATTTTACAGGGCGCTGAGCATGGGACGGTCATCAAAGCGCTAGAGCGGGAACGTAGAGAGCAAAAGTTAGCTTCTCGCCGTCTTGATTATATCCAAGAAAAAGGTGATACAGCGATTGCAGGATTTGACGAATTAGTTCCTGGTTTAGCAGATGCAAGAAGTCGTGAGCGCCGCTACAAGAATGCTCAAGTTGATCCTGAGGATGAAGAAGCAGTCGATGAGATGATGGAATTAGCAGATGATGAAACGATTCAATATGCTGAAGAGTGATTATTCAGACTTAGGTCTAGAAATCTGTAATCCAAAGTATAATCCAGCAAGGATAGTCATCAGCAAAGTTGGTGAAAACGAAGCCACTGAACCAACCATCTTTTGGTCTGCTCCTTGAGCCACCATGTAGGCATCATTGTTCGCTTCGTCTCTCTCTGAAATTGAATCAGAAGAGTCAGCAGTCAAGCGAATATCAATTTCTCCAGGATTCAAAATAGTGATAGTCCAAAGCATCTGTTCTTGTAAATCTGATAATGAACCCGGCGGCAGAGTTCTAGTCTCAATTGTTGTCCAAGCGACATTGTTGTTACGGTCTGCTGGAGCAGTTTGTAATCTTACTACAATACTACCGGAATAGCCTTCATTACTCACAAGAGTAGATGTCACATTCACTTTTCCTTCAGTACCAGCTCGCACAACTAACCGGTCCACTGAAGCACTATTCCATGACAGGTCAAGACTTGGGAAAACCATGAAATGTTGAGTTACAGAGTTGTCAGAATTGCTAGCATTATCTACTAGAACTGTACGTAGTGAGAGGAATTGTCCTTGTTTGGTTGACCAGTCAATTGATGATGAGAGGCTACTTGATAATCCATATCCTACATCTATCCAGGAGCCAGTAATATCTGGTGTTTGACCGACCCCATCTGAGTCAAATCCGTATTGGATTTTGGTTAAAGTA
>CBFHYB010000150.1:0-3188 GCA_965659915.1 Candidatus Thalassarchaeaceae archaeon | reverse complement strand
TTGTTGTTGAGCAGGCTACTGAAAGGTTGTTGATTGGTGCTCCTGAAATCTCTCAGGCGAATAAAGAACAGGAAAAAAATACTGAAGAAGAGTAAGCCATTTCTTCAGATAATCATTGGTATAAAGATGATTAGAATTAACATCCCCATCAGAATTAGGCTTGACATACTAGAAACTTTGTGGGCTGCATTCCGCACACTTATTGGATGAGTATTAGATGAAAACTTAGCGAAGAAAGCAAAGTAGTCATGCAAGCGGTCTCGTAATAGATGGCCTCCATCAAATGGTAGAATTGGGATTAGATTAGCGAAGCCAAGTAACACATTCATCCATGTTATCCAAAATAACAGATGAAGCAAAATCATAGTTCCTTCCAATCCAAGGAATGTGTTACTATCAAGAAGTTGTAATTCTTGTTCATGCATAATTTCACCTTTGTTATCAATTGGATTAAAGATGAGTGAGAACGGCTGAACGGCTAATCCTACAACCAATGGAATAGGGTCTTTTGAAGCACTTGATGAAAGAGGTCCGGCTAGGCTATTTGCCCCAGCATCATTTGAGGCTAATCCCATGACACCTAGGAACGCATCTCCTTCTTCTATTCCATACGCAGCGAGAATCTGAGGATCTGTGCCTAAATCAAGTTGGTATTGATATTGGTCAGCAAGAGTTAGATTGATGTCGCGTTGCTGCCGCTCACCTTGACTATCCGCAATAGTAAGAACGGTGAGAGTGATGTTATCGCCAGCTTGGTGTGAGTCAAGGAATGAGGTGAAATCATCTTTATCATTCATTATTGTGCCATTTGCATGAGTTATCACTTCCCATGGTTGAAGACCTGCTTCAGATGCTGGTTGCTGATCAATTATTCCTTCAGCATGCACTCCATTGATTGCCGGGCCAAGGGTGTTGGCAACTAATGCCATGGCGATGAAAAATATGAATCCGCCGTAGATATTTATTGCTGGGCCAGCAGCAAATACGCGCTGACGTTCCCGTCTAGGTGCTCGCAATATTTCTCTACCTTCTGGCTCTGCAAATGCACCAATAGGAATCAAGCCTAGAATTAGTAATCCAAAACTGCGAACTCTCATCCCATGTGCACGGGTTAGAATCCCATGCCCATATTCATGAATAACTAAGGCAATAATTAGGCCGATAAGACCCCAAACTAGTGGGATTGTTGGTGACACACCAGGAATTAAAATTATTTCAGATGGTGAAGCAGATTCAATTTCAGTTGGATTCATTATTGTGCCAATAAATGCAAGAACGAAGAAAATAAGGACAAAAGCACTGATGAATCGACATGTCCACAAGCCGATTTCTCCAAAAACCCTCCATGCTTTTCTTGGTTTTGAAATAGCATCCAATACCTTCTGGCCCCGATTTGTACGAACCATTAGGATGATTCCTAGAACTCTAGTAGCATCCCATTGGTCAAGAATTCCTTGTGCTTCAAGTCGCTTGAGTAGTATGTACCATACTACAATTCCGAGAACTGACCAATGGATTTGGATTGCAATGATGCTGGCTATGACAATGAAGATGAGTTCGCGAGAGCGAGATGTCCCCTCCTCAGTTTGCACGGGGGTTGCTCTGCTCTGTCCTCTTTGAACCTGCTCGTTAAGTGAAATGCATAGCACTCATAGGTGAGTACTGCTTGAGAAGGGTGATGACTGAAGATGAATCAGATGTATCCGAGGCCCACAGTGTTGAACGTAGGCTATCCGATTTGAAGCGTGAAGTTGAAGCAATTAAGCGATTGATAACTCAAGCATCGTTGAAGCGGTTGACCACTGAGATTAATCGTCAGGAATCAGAAATAGACGAGGTAAAAGCAGAACTTCATTGTAAGATATGATGTTTTTAGGAAATTCACAGTCTGAATTTCTTAACCCATTCCTCGGGCTCTTGTTGTTTGAGAATAGCTTTCTGCGCCTCTTCCATTTTCAGCGTCTCTGCCTTTTCGGACCAAGCATTTGCTTTGGAGCGAAGAGTTTCGGCAGTTTGTGTATAACTATCAGAATCACGGCATAGTAATGATAGAAATTTGTGAAGTGGTAATCCTTCATCCCAGTCCAAGTGAGGTGTGCCATTTCTAGTCAAAGGTAGCGATGGTAGGCGTCTAGACAGTACTGAAACCGAACCAGTCAAGTTTGTAGTTTCAACCTTGAAAACACGCCACGAATCTCCACGCACTCCTTTCAGTCTCATAGCATATAATGGCATCAAGCCGCAACGCTCACCCTCTTTTTGTAAATCGAGGTACTGCTCCATTGTTCTTCCAGATAGATATACCTTTTTTTCCTTAGTTGCTTTCACTTCTATTGGAAATGAAATATCTCCGCGCACCGCTAATAAATCACCTGCGCCAGCAACTCCACTTCCGGCTGCTCGGACGACCAAAAAAGGTCTCCTGATGACTTGCATTGCCCGTGCTTTCTCAGCGGCGTTACAACTTCTAGTAACAGCCCTCACTCCATCAGGTGAACCAATCAGAACGGCGCGCAGTTCCCGCTCATAATGAGAAGCCATCGTTCAGCACGCTCATCCATTCATTCAAGACCATGCCGGCGAGATTGACGTATCGCGCGCCGATTCTCAAAGAAATTCGCTAAATCCGGTCACAATCACCGGAACCATTGACAAAGGTCGCCGCCCCACACCTATTCGTGGGAGTACTAATCATACGGACGGCTGATTTCAAATTGGCCTATCGTTTGATGAAGGCATTACGAAGGCGTGGAGTTGAATTTCTCCAAGTTTCAGAGAATTCACCTCTACCGCACGGTGCTTCTGTATGGCTTGGAACACCAGAAGAAGTGTTTGCGAGTAAAGTTGGTAATGGAATTCCCTGTACATTAGAGGATGTAGCAGTTTCAATAGACCGTGCACTCCACCTTTCAACCCTGAAAGACCCAACAAGAATACTCGCTTTTGGAATTGACCCAGGGCCACGCCCAGGTTTGGCTTGGAATTCAGATGGTAAGCCCCTTGGGACTGAACAAATGGAAGATGTAGATGATACAGTGGACAGAATCTGCCAACTGGTAAAGTCCATTCCACATGCAGTAGCTGTGGTAAGAATTGGAGATGGTTCACCGACAATAGGTTCACGCCTTGCAAACATCTGTTTGGCTAGGGGTTTGAGAGTAGAGATGGTCGATGAGAGGAGAACTTCA
>CBFHYB010000149.1:0-3354 GCA_965659915.1 Candidatus Thalassarchaeaceae archaeon | reverse complement strand
ATTGGATCTCAATGCTTGATTTGACTGAACAGGTTACTGGTCTACGTGAAGTATTGACAAACTCTGATGCTATTCATGTAACAAGTGGAGTCGGGTCTCTAGAGTTCACCGGCCTAGGGCCAAGTCATATCCCCATGCACTACTACTGTCTTGAACCTCATCGCGGGCTCTACGAAGATGTGTTACACAGAACTATTGAAGGAACTCCAAAACGAAGTTTATTCCTCACTTCTCTATTGTTGGGCAAACAAAGGCGCCGTGACCAAAAATTTGTATCTCGCTTAGAAAAAATGCGGAATGTTTCAATTTCTGGTAATTCCAGTTGGATTCAGGAACGGATTTTGGAAATATATGGTGTCAAATCACAATTACTACTGCCAACTGTTGACCTTTCCGTTTGGAAAAATCATAGTTCAAATGATTCAACCTCAATTGGTGAATATGTAGTGACAATTGGTGCCGCCTCACATGTTAAAGGAACGTGGGAAACTGTTGAAATGCTCGCTGGAACAGGAATTTCTCTAGCATTAGTTGGAGGCGGAGATGGTTATGATTTAGCCCGCTTACGCGAGCGGGCTGAGCAATTAGAAGTCAAACTCGATATTCAACCTCGTCTCAACCAAGATGACCTGGTTTCACTTGTGCAAGAAGCACTAGCAGTAGTCAGTTTAGCCTATGATGAGCCATTTGGGCTCACTCCTATTGAAGCCCAAGCAGCAGGCACGCCAGCATTGATGGTTGCAGAAGGTGGATTCCAATACACCGTTGAAGATGGGGTCAGTGGCAGACTATTACCGCGCGGCGACTGGTCGGCATGGCACCAAGCATTGCAAGAAGCGAGCGAGCCTAGTAACCGGGAAAATTGGGCAAAACATGGCCAAGAAAACATTGAGCAAATGGGTTTAACACCCCAAAACCAAGCCTCAAGATTGACGGATATCCTCGGATTTTCCGAAGATGAGTAAGCCGTTTAGTTCATGTTTAGTACCGCACCCGCGCAAGTCATGGAACCGGTTCAGAGTGTCGCCATCATCGGCGCAGGAAACATGGGGAGCGGCATTGCCCAGAAAACTGCACAGGAAGAATTTGATGTGCAAATGGTGGACCGTGAGGCTCAATGGGTTGAGCGCGGTCAAGGAATTATTGCTGATTTCCTCTCTGAGGCTGTTGAACGCCGCATCTTCAAGCCAGCTCAAGTTGAGGCAATTCAAAACCGAATCACTGGAGTGGTTGGAACAGAGAATGTTTCACCTGATACCGACTTGGTAATCGAGGCTGTTTTCGAAGACTTTGACATCAAAACAGCGGTTTTCACGACCCTTGATGAGGTGTGCGATGAAAAAACGATTCTAGCGTCCAATACCTCGTCTCTATCAGTTAATGAATTGGCTGCTGCAACTGGTAGACCAGACAAATTTGTCGGTCTGCATTTCTTTTATCATCCGGCAAAAAACCGGCTGGTGGAAGTAATACCTGCTGAGTCAACCAGCCGCGAAAGCACCGAGCGAGTTGTGCAATACTGCAAGACGCTCGGAAAAGTTGTCATCGTCTGCAAAGATCGGCCTGGCTTTGTCGTCAATCGCTTCTTCGTGCCTTGGCTCAATGAAGCGTGCCTACTGCTTGAGGAAGGATTAGCAACTACGGCACAGATTGACGCCGCCGCTTGCAAGGCGTTCCGAATTGGAATGGGTCCATTTGCACTGATGAATTTGACCGGCCCACCTATCGCACTTCATGCAACTGACTATCTTGCAGAGCAACTCAATACCCCTAGATACACAGGTGCACAGAACCTTCGTGACATGGTTGAAGCAGGAGACATGTGGGTAATCGGTGACATCGCTGAGGAAGGACACTGCTCAGAAGACGCTGAAAAAATAATCTCTCAACGCTTACTAGGCCAAGTATTCGCTGTTGCAGCACAAATTGTTGCTGAAGATATCTGTTCTATGGAAGATGTTGACCGCGGCGCAAAAGTCGGATTACGCTGGGCTAGAGGGCCGTTTGAATTAGCCAATAAACTTGGGATTGAATCCGCTTACTCTATGGCATCTCAATATGCTGAACTCGCTGGATTCAGTCTGCCTGACTTCATGACGGCACAAGCAGAATCAGGCAAGCCATTCGAATTCTCATACATCGATGTAACTGCCGAAGGTTCTATCGCAACAGTACAAATTAATCGCCCAGAAGCCATGAATGCTCTCAACGAAACTGTAGTATCACAATTAGGAGACGCTTTGGACATTCTCAACGCTGACAATTCAATCTCAACAATTGTTCTAGAAGGTGCTGGTAAGGCATTTGTTGCCGGCGCTGATGTGAAATTTTTCGTCGACAAAATTCGCGCCGACAAAATCCAAGACATCTACGATTTCACCGCATTTGGCCATCAAGTTTTGAACAAATTGGAAAACTCACCAAAGACCACCGTCGCAATGACCACTGGTCTAGCTCTAGGAGGAGGTTTGGAGTTGGCTCTCTCGTGTGACTACCGAATAGGAACGCGCAGGACACAGTTCCGCTTCCCAGAAACAAGCATTGGCATTTACCCTGGCCTAGGTGGCTCACAAAGAACACCACGAATATGTGGGGTTGAGAGCGCTCGCTGGGCAGTTTTAGCAGGCAATTTCATGGACCATAACAGTGCTTTCGCACTTGGATTATTGACTCATCTTGTTGAACCTAGTGAAGTTGATGCAACTGTAAACGACCTTGCTGAAACCGGAAAACCTGCTGTAAAATATGCTGGTAAACCGGCAGATCCCGAGCACCCTGCTGCCATTTTTTCAAACCAATTTTTCAGTGATGAAAATATGGATATTCTTCTATCTGGAGGAGTTCCTGAAGGATTTGATGCTGAGGATAAAAATGTTAGCAGACAGGTGAAATCGCTACGATTTGCGGCCCCAATCGCAGTAAAAATGGCTGCTGATTTACTCAATGATGCAGTCAACACAGGTGATGACTTACAATCAGGTTTGGCTCTTGAATTAGAAAGGTTGGAAACAATATTCGCAACCTCTGATGCCCATGAAGGGCTTTCGGCTCTCATTGAAGGACGACGACCCAAATATTCCAATAGTTAAGTGGAAACCACTTTGAACACCGTCGGTATACGAAATTTATGCAACCCGGCACAGACCAATGGGGACAGCCGATACCGCAATCACCTTCAATGCAGGATAGTGTTGTTGGAGGAGATATAAATACAGGAAATGTAGTAAACAACTACTACCATACAGCACCTGTTCCACCTGCACCAATTATTATAGGACAACCTCAAGCAGCTCAGCCAGTAGTAGGAACGGAAATTCCAGGAATTGGAATGCCTGCTACATCAGCAACAACTGC
>CBFHYB010000148.1:711-3361 GCA_965659915.1 Candidatus Thalassarchaeaceae archaeon | reverse complement strand
TACCAATCGAATCGTAGAGATAAACTGTGACGTCACTGGTTTCACTACCCCAATCTAAACGCCAAGTTGCTTGGTAGCAAAAGACGTCTGAAAATTCACTATCAGTTGGCTCAACACCGCTTACATTACCACTATCAGTGATTATCATCGGTAACTCAGTCAAAGGGTCGTGGTCAGCATCAACAACGCATGATTTGAGTATAATGTCAGTGTCACGAACCACGGTTTTTGGAGCAGTGAATGGTGAGAGTGTTGTAACTCCGTTCCATTCGTCGGCATCTACTCCTGCGATATGTACTCCGTACCAATTGTGTTGAGCATTGGTTACTACCATTGCACTATCAAGTTCAAGAAGAGTGTATTGAAATTGCTCATCTCTAACTTCAGCAACAAGATCAAGAGCACCCAATTCAATATTAGTTGGGATTGTCAAACCACTATACCAAGCGATGTAATCAACGCTAGTTGAATTGATGAAAGTCCAGTTATCACCACTACCGTTGAGGCGCCATCCAAGCCGACTCTGTACTACACCAAAATCATCACTGACTGTGGTTGTACAACCAACAGTATCCCCCCTACTTACAGTCCATGATGAGCATACCAATTCATTGATGTGCGGGGGTTCGTTAACTTGAATATTGAGAATACCGAGGTTGTTATCAACAACACGCTCAGGATTTTTCCAGTCGCTAGCAATGTAGCGAATAACATACTCATTGAAGCCAATTCGAGTTGGTGTAAGATTTACTGAAACAATTCTTCGAGAGCCAATTTCATTACCACCGGGCATCTGGATTGTAACATTTGCAAGGATTGTGTTTCCATTTCTATCCCGTACCTCTAGGGTACCATTTACAGGACCTGGTGCAAGGTTTTGCAACAGCACATCAATACTCCCATTGACATCAGCCGTCAATCTTCCATCTGCTCTTACTGCCTCTACTTCAATATCATGAAGAATATCAGAATAAGGTGCCATCTTGGGATCACCAACCACAGTGCCCATCCATGAAATTAAGGGATTAGCAGCATAATTTACTTCTGCGAAATTGTAACCATCAGCATAGTAGGGTAGGAGTATATCTGGATAACCAATTGCTGAAAGATAGGGCTCATACACATACCCTTTTACCCCTGACACACCATCCTCTAAGAGATCAACCACCAAGCTCTGTCCGTATGTGGCATCCCACGCGAAAGTCCTGCCTCCCGTGCTCACAGCGGTCTCAGCAATACTGCCATCAACCCATTCAAAGTGAGGACGGATTGCTCGCAAATTCATGGTGTCAAAGTAGACAGATCCATTTCTACTACCTGTGTCAAGTAATGCAACCATTTTGACATTGAACGATGAGGCGTTTGCAGGTGGCCGGAAACGCATAGTTTTCGAATTCCACGAGGTTGCCAAATTTTGAGTCGAACTTGTATTGGTTTCAAGAAGTGTACCGTTATCATCAAAGGAGTCCACTTCAATTCGATAATTTCCAGCAATCCAACCATCTTTCATGCCATAGCCATATACTATCCATGCATGACCTTTCAAATCATCACTGAAATCATAATCTTGTTCTACAGATGTTTCACCACTTCCTGCATTACTGTAGTCATAACAAGTTACAGCAGCAGCAGCATTGACCTCTGCCACCTCAGAATCTTGTAGTGTTCTGTTCCAAACTTTCAAGTCATCAATCAATCCTTCATAGTGGGTATTTCCACCTCTGTTAACACCTACTTTGTATAATTCAATACTATCAATACTGCCATTTGGTACAACGTTTGTTTGTATTAATTTACCATTGAGGTATTGTTTCAATGTATTGCTTTCGTAGGTGACTGCTAGATGCGTCCAAACTCCAGCTTCAATAGCCCCAAATGAATATGAAACATTGTGATAAACTTCCCAATCACCAGAATTTGACCCGCTCGTCATAATTTGGAAGGAGGCAGAGTCACCTGCAACATCATTCACTGCAAAGGCAGAAGAATAACGATCTTGACTAACATTTCCTGTTTTGGTCCACAATGAAACTGAAAAGTTTCCAGCCCAATCGTTGACATCAATTTTGGCATAATCATCCACCCCATCAAATTGGTAACAATTTCCAAACAGGCATTGTTGCCACCCAACACCATTATTGCTATTGAATAGAGTTAAGTTTGCATTTCCTATTGAATCAGTGATACTGGTTCCAGAGCCATCATCAAAGGCCCAGTGGTGTGCTAAATCAGTTGTTACTGAATCGGCAACCCCTCTCGTGAAAGCAGAGGGTGGTACTACCTGTTTGCTTTGATTTGGACCCTGCCATGAAAGGATAAGTCCTGCATGACCCCCATGCTCAAAGAACTCAGTGCGTAGTGTATGCACCCCTGAGGAAAGCCATACTGTACCGGAGATTTCTCTCATGCCGTGTACTCCAACATTACTGACAACTTCGTTATCATCAATCCACAATTTGGAACCATCATCACTATTGAGGTAGAAAGTCCAGTTCCCACTATCTGGAACCATGATAGCACCACTATGGCGGGCAGAATAATAATCACTAAATTGGCTACTATCCAATCCAGCCCATGTGCCTCCTGTTACCGCATGGTTGATATTTGTCTCAGAGCGCCAATAGTTTGGACTTCTACTCGATAAATCTGG
>CBFHYB010000148.1:0-701 GCA_965659915.1 Candidatus Thalassarchaeaceae archaeon | reverse complement strand
TGTCACTCCACTATTGTCAAAATATTCTGCTAGTAGTCCTGGGGTTGCACTCGCCTCAGTAACTGCGCAGGTATCGGCTGTTAAAGCCCCTTCAAGTGCGCCATTTCCATTTCTTTTAACGGTGGTTTGCCTAGCCCAAGTAAAGCCCTCATCACCTACTAGAGGTGGATTAGTGGAATCCCAATATTTAGCACCTGTACTCCATCCGCTGTTGGCAGAATCAAAGCCGGAATTTGGTAGCCAGTTAGAATTCCATGAGCCATCATTAGAGCCCCAAGAGGCGTATAGCATCACATTTGATTCATTTGTTACAAAAGTAGAATTTTGATTGAAGTGGACAGGGATCTCCATGCTTCCGTTCAATGTCGTATTTGCCGCATAAAGCAAATCATTCCACCATTTATATCCCGAGCCATTACGATTTGTAGCGAGATCTAACACACCCTGCCCCCTTTGACCAAACGAATTGTTTGCTTTGTCAATTAGTCCGAGTGCAGTATCTACTGTGTATCCTGTTAATCTAGTGACCAAATAGAAGCCTTCTTCTTGACGTGAAAATTGCTTCATTTCCTCTCCAGCACCGGGTCCATAGGTGTGCGATGACCACCAGTTTTGGTGTATTGTTGAGTTGAATGCCCCGTTAATCAAACCGATTTCAGAATCGAAAGCGGCTTTACCATTTCCAGGTCCATTGATTCTCA
>CBFHYB010000147.1:0-3379 GCA_965659915.1 Candidatus Thalassarchaeaceae archaeon | reverse complement strand
AACAGGATGGGCATCTACGAGTATTCGCCTTTATTTGGGATGAAATGACTACTGATGTTGAGAGTTGGGATGGCAAAGAATTCCACGAGTTTTCTTCTCAATTATGTGAACGAATCAGTGGTAATCTAAGCCGCCGCTCAGAAGAAGAATTGACTGAATCAGTTTCGACTGACGACGTAATACCAAGGCGTAGCGGAGAGTTACACCTTCAGCGGCGCACAAAACGATTTGTCATTGACTTGCGGCTCGCATTTCGCAGAATCGCTCACCTGCAATCAGTAACCATTGAGCAGCGACTTGATTGGCAACGGTGGATGCAACGCACTCGAAACCTTGACAATCAACTCAAAGACCTGTTTATGGATGGGCTTGAGACACCTGATGGTGGCAAGTTTGGTGGCAAGGGTTTTCGCTCAACTTGGCAAGAAGCGGTTGTTGCTTGTGCCAGTGCATTGAATCGAGCAATTGACCAGCCATCCGGCCAACGCCACGCTGGTGATATCGTTGCACCAATGATTCGAGATGTTGGCCTTGCTCTAGCCATGGGTCAAAGTCCTGCTGAGATTTTTGCAGCACAGGTAGGAAAATCACAATCCTTGATGAGTGGAGGCCACGAAAATGCTGGTGGACGTGATTTGCATATTGGCAATTGGCCGATTGGTGTTCTGCCACCAACCGCACCTTTACCAATTGCCTCAGCTACAACTACTGGAATTGCCCTTGCTAGCCAGCGAATGGAACTAGACCGCTTCCAACTAGCACCAGTTGGCGAAGGGTGTTCAAGCAGTGGTGAATTTTGGGAAGCACTCAATTTTGCTGGCGCTAGAGGATTGCCGATAGCATACATGATCCAAAACAACCAAATTGCATTGGACACGTTTCCAGCCGCTCAAAACAATGCTGAACTGTGGGCTGACAAAGGCAAAGCAGTTGGGCTGCCATCTTGGACAATTGATGGCTCAGATCCAGCCGCCTTCTACGCCTCAACCGCCGCCGCTCGTGAGTTTGCATTAACAGGTGGCGGACCCACTCTAATCCATGTTGAAACAATGCGTGGCTGTGGTCACGCACATCATCATGATGACCTATACCTTGGTGCAGAAAGCGGTAATCCACCTGGATATGTAAACAGTGAACTGTTAGCCTATTGGGAAGAAAAAGACCCACTCCCTAATCATCGCTCCTTACTCAAGAAACTCGGGGTTGAGGGAGAAGAACTAGAGCGTATTGAACAAGAGGAGAAATCCAATGTTGATGAGGCACGAGATACCCTAAATGACATGCTTTGGCCAGAAGGAGAAAGTGTAACCACAGGAATTACCAGTTTTCATGACTCTGACAGCCACGCTGACCAACTCTCAAGGTTAACAGGAAAAGCAGAGGGTGAAACATCAGAGACTACAGTTTCTTCGGGTGAAACCTATGTTGAGTTTTCTTCTGAAACCGGTTCATCTTCTTTCAGCCGAGCAATTCAGCAAGGCATGGTAGCAATTGCTGAGCGTTGGGGTAGCCGAACCATATTCATGGGTGAAGACATGGAAGTTGCTGGCGCCTTTGGCATGAATTTACCTCTGAAAGCCAAAGGCCATGGTGATTTATTGCTCGATATGCCTCTGTCAGAGGCGATTATCATTCATGCCGCCACCGGCGCTGCTTTGGCAGGAATGCGGCCAGTGGCTGAAATCCAATTCGGAGGATTCGCTGCCTTAGCGATGAATCCACTGATTAACAACGCCGCTCAATTAAGATGGCGCTGGGGCGCTGATGTCCCGCTCGTTGTTAGAATCCCACTTGGTGGCAAAACTCGCTCAGGACCATTTCATGCAAACATGATTGAGTCATGGTTCGCTAATGATCCTGGACTGACAATTCTGTTCCCATCAACTCCTCAAGACGCTTACGATATGCTAGTTGAAGCAGCATCACTACCCGACCCTGTCGTATTCCTCGAACATATTGGAATGTATGGACTCAGAGGTGGTTTGACTGGTTGGGGTGATAACATCAATCAAATGATAGACAAGGATAGTGTGCTCAAACACCTTGATTCTGGCACAGGTCAATTCAAAATCGGTAAAGCAAATATCGTACGAGGTGGTGAAAATGCTACCATCATCACCTATGGGGCAATGGTTCATGTTGCCCTTAAAGCAGCACAAATCTTAGCTGCAGATGGAATCGAAATTGAAATCGTTGACTTACGTACAGTCCTGCCTTTTGATGCCGCTACATGCGTACAATCGGTCAAGAAAACTGGCCGTTTCATCGTGCTACAAGAGGCACAATACACTGGTGGATTTGGTCACACGATTTCAAGTCGCATCCAAGAAGAAGCATTCTACCATCTTGAGGCGGCCCCAATAGTGGTCGGAGCATTGGATACACCTGTACCATTTTCTCCGACCCTAGAAGACCACAACATTCCGGATGTTGACTTGGTGATTCAACACCTCAGAAATATCTGTTCAAACTAAGAAAATTTGAGGCGATAGTGTATTGTGGTATCGGTGTTAGCGCAGGCTAGGTTTGAGGCATGTCCGAGGGTGAGATGAGCGACCTTGAGCAGACTGCTGAGGCGGAGCAAGAGACCAACCCTACTCGCCCTTTTCAAAACAGAAAAGCAAGAGGAATTCTCTCACTTTTTATGTGGAATCAAGTCTTGATTATCGCTTCACTATTCCTTGCTATGATGGGTTTACAGACAATCACTGCAGGGGACCATAGTATCCCTAGAATGGCTGTCAGTGGCTTCTTTCTCATACTTGCAATTGGACTTCTGATCACTTCAGCAGACTTCTTCGTAGAAGGTGCAAAAGGATTGGCTCGCCGTGTTGGAATTGCTGAAATTGTTATTGGGTTAACAATTGTCTCTCTAGGTACATCGCTACCAGAGATTTTGATTTCAACTCAGGCTGCTTGGGAAGCACATCTAAATCCCTGTCAAGTGGGGGCTACTGATTGTGCTACTGATTTTGCTCTTGGCAACATCTATGGTTCTGTTTTAGTACAAATTACACTGATTCTAGGAATCGTTGTTATTATCAGACCAATGAATGTAAAACCAGATTGGATCAAGCGAGATGGAACAATGATGTTCGTTGCTGTCCTTCTGCTCTCAATGCTAATAATAATTGATGGTGATTTGAACCGTATTGAAGGAGCATTACTCTGTTTGCTCTATGTATTCTATATCACATATTTAGTCCAACATCGTGACAAAATACGTACTGAAGAGTTTGAAATGATTGAGGACATACGTACTGAAACTGGATTTGAAATGAATTGGACCACTGCAACATATTTCGTGATGTTGATTATTGGGCTTGGCCTAGCAATGTTTGCATCAGCAAGAGTCGTTGAATCGGCGGCCAATATTGCT
>CBFHYB010000146.1:0-3392 GCA_965659915.1 Candidatus Thalassarchaeaceae archaeon | reverse complement strand
TTGGTTTCCAATGAGAATTTATGGCTTACTTGTGGTTTCGGTTTACTACTATTTGCCGGCGGAATAGAATATTACAGGGTGAAAGCGGCTGAAAAACTTGCCAAAGAATACCTTTGAAATCTCTCAACTAAACCGCATTAGAAGAGAATCCCTGTTTCTTTAGATTCAATCAAAAGAGCCTAGGATTTCATCCAGCATCTTCTTCTCTTCATCATCAATGATGCCATCTTCAAGAGCATCGCGGATTTTACCGCGCTCTTCTTCACTCAGGTTTGCTGCTTCCATCGCACCTTCAATCAATGCCAATTCTGCAGTTGTAACTTTGCCATCATCAACCGCCGCGTTGATTGCCGCTCGTGTAGCAATCCTTGCAGCTTGTCTAGGTGGTATTTCCAAAGCAGACGACAGTAGAGTCAATTCATCGTGCTCATCCTGTGTGAGAACGCCATCCTCGTAGGCTCGATGATAAGCCTCAAGCAGAAACTTCCCATACTGATCAGGATGCAAAAGGACATCTCTGATTAACCCATAATCAACCACTCTCTTTGAGACTGGGTGTGAGAGGCCAAGTGAGAGGCGTATCTCCTTCACTGCCATGTCTTTCAAACCGTGCCCAACCCATGCTAGACCTAGTGCAATAACCCCCGAACCAAGCCACTGCATAGTTGCTGGTGCGAAAAGTGAGCCCGGGTGCATCAGTTGATTGAGTCCAATAACGATTAACAAAGAACCCCAAAACATCTCTAGCCAGTCGTTGATGTCTCTCTCATCAGCGAGGTCATCTAGTGTCGGCCCGTCCTCTGTCATCGTTTTGACACGGTGCACAGTAGCCCTTCAAACTATCCACATAATCAATCGTAATTTAGGCTGAAGGAAAGGAATCACCTGTTGTCAACAGACGGATTACTTGTGAATTTGTTTAGAGGTTTATACTTCGTATATTTCCATTAATTTGATAATTACTTGGTGAGAAATGTGAAATTTCATCGCTATCCTCTTGAACCTTGGTTTGTAGACTTGCTCGCATGGCGAAGGAAACGAGTGGTTCTCCCTCTCAATTCGGCTTGCCTAAAAAGATGGTTGAGTTCCTCTCAGACACCTGGGGAATTACCAGTTTCCATCCACCTCAAATAGAAGCTTTACCAACAGTACTAGCCGGTGAAAATCTGCTGTTAGCAGCGCCAACTGCAAGTGGGAAAACACTAGTAGCGCAGTTGGCGATTTTCAAAAAATTGATTGAAATTGAACCGGGTAGTAGAGCCATTTACATTGTTCCATTGAAGGCTTTAGCAAGTGAAAAAGTAACTGAAATGGAAGAACTTGCGGAACCACTCAACCTAACAGTTGGTATTGGAATTGGTGATAGAAGTTCTGAAAATCGCAAGATTGATGATGCTGACATCATTGTTTGTACATCTGAAAAATTTGATTCGCTACTTCGTAATCGCAATAATTTTCTTGACAAAGTAAGCATAGTGATAGCAGATGAAATCCATCTTGTAAATGATGCAGGAAGAGGCCCAACATTAGAAATCAATCTAGCACGAATAATGCATGAGAAGCCAGATGCACAGATTGTTGCGTTATCTGCCACTGTTGGTAATTCTCAGGATGTGGCCGATTGGCTGAAGGCAAAACTAGTTGTTTCAAATTGGCGTCCTGTGCCATTGCGTTACGCCACTTTAGCGGATTTACAAGTTGAAGTGCGAAAAGAAATCTGTGCTCAGGCAGAAGATGTGCCACTTCCACCGCCAAAATTTCTTGAAGGACCTAAATCAAACCAAGTTTGGGCTGTACTCTGTGACACTATCAAGGATGATGGTCAACTATTATGCTTCGTTTCAACAAGAAAATCGGCTCAATCTGTAGCCAAAGATTTAGCGAAAAGAATGAAGGCTAAGGCTACAAAAAATAATGATGAAAAATCTCTAAAAATATGGCAAAATCTTGCAGATAAATCAAGATCTGGTACAGAAGGGTCCCAAACTGGCGACATACTGGCAGATTGCCTATCCGGGGGGGTTGCCTTTCATCACGCAGGCTTGACATCAAAACAAAGGAAATTGATTGAACAATCTTTCAAACGTGGGGACCTAGTGTGTATTAGTGCAACTCCCACCTTAGCTGCAGGCGTAAATCTACCAGCACGCCGAGTTCTAATCCGTGACCTCCGCCGTTGGGATGGCAATGGCAGTCAACTACTTTCAACAATGGAAGTTCAACAGATGATGGGACGAGCTGGCAGACCTCAGTTTGATGATTATGGAGAAGCGTGGATTCGCTGTAAGAGTATTCTTGATGCTGATGTGATGTCAGAATTATACTTTGAATCCGAGCCAGAAGATATTGTCTCAAAACTACACTTAGAATCTCCAATGAGAATGCATGTTCTCTCTGCTATTGCAACCGGTGGAAAATACAATCGATTAGCACTTGGTGAATTCTTTAGCCATACTTTCTTGGCTACTGATGTACCATCTGAAAGCCTCGCTGACAACATTGACGGAATTGTTGATTGGCTATGTGGTCATGGTATGGTTGAAAGAATGGGATTAGATGAAAAATTGGCTGCAACTATCGAATCCAATCGCCAGCAAAAAAATAAGGATGATGCAGAAGAGCTAGACCAAACTGAGATAGAAGAGGATTGGGATGATACCCTACCACCCTGGGCTAGTGCTGCCTCGGCAACTACTGGAGTGAAAATTGATGACAGTTCAGAAAAAGAGCCGCGCCCTAAGAGGAAAGGAGCCGCAGTAATGGGTTTCCAGTCTGCATCAGACATCGTCAGAAGCAACCGGTTTGAGCCAGTTTTACCAGAACAAGAGGCTATGACATACAGAGCTACCCCTTTTGGAGAAAGAGTTGCACGACTCTACCTTGACCCACTTTCAGGTCATGTCCTACAAGTTGGATTGAGAAAGGCATGTGAGATAATTGCAGGTCTTGACGATGAATTGACACTTTCACCTTACAGCCTACTTCATCTGATATCTACAGTGCCAGATTTCATGGTGCTTTGGCCACGTGTTTCCGAAGGAGAGCGATTACAACGACGATTACTATCTGGAGAATCTCACGAATTAGTCACCCGTGATTTACTAATGCAAACCAAATTGGATTTAGACCCACTTGTCTATGTCAAGTGTGCTGCGGCAATGGAAGCATGGATTGATGAAATTAGTGGTCGAGATATTGAAATGAACTTTGGGGTTGCTCCAGGTGATTTACGTCTAAGAATAGAATTAGCCGATTGGCTTCTTTATGCAGGCAGGGAAATCACAAGATATGATGAGGGTGATTACGAATTACTTGAACAACCAAGAAAACAATTGATCAGACTTTTAGACGAATTGCGATTACGGATTTCAAACGGATGTAAACCTGATTTA
>CBFHYB010000145.1:0-3429 GCA_965659915.1 Candidatus Thalassarchaeaceae archaeon | reverse complement strand
CATCTGTGCGATTATTGCTCTAACTCAGAATCATCCAAAGGGAATGCAAGCACTGATTGTTTCCATTGTTTGCCCAATCATTGGATTTGTGATTGCAATTGTAGTCATGAGTGCTTTGGTAGGGATGTAGTCACAGAATCCAAAACATCCTTCGGCAAGTCACATGACAATGCATACGACCCCGTACCGACCAATGTAATGGCACAGTAAGTAACAATCACGAATTGCGAGACTCAAACTCACGCATGAATGCCACAAGTGCTTGCACGCTTTCAATCGGGCACCCATTGTACATTGATGCTCTAATGCCGCCAACTGAACGGTGACCCTTCAAGCCACCAAGTCCTGCTTCTTCGGCCTCAGCCAAGAATACAGATTCTAGTGACTCATCAGCCAATCGCCATGTCACGTTCATCACTGAACGTGAATCCTTGTCAGCGTGTGGTACCCAGAAATCTATGCGATCAAGTTCATTGTAAAGCAAGTCGGATTTGGCTTGATTTCTGGCGATAGAAGCCGGTAAACCCCCGTTTTCCTCAAGCCAGTTAAACACCCTATCAAGCACAAAAATACCGAATGTATTGGGTGTATTGAACAGAGAACCTTTGGAAGCGTGAACCGAATAGTCTAGCATTGTCGGAATCTCATCCCCTACCTTAGAAAGAGCCCATGGAGAGAGAATCACTACCGTCACGCCACTTGGACCGAGGTTTTTCTGCGCCCCTGCATAGACCAAATCATGTGCTGAAATGTCAATTGGAACGCCGGCAATATCTGAACTTGCATCCAAAATTAGGGGCTTACCTCCACTATCAGGGAGATGATGGAACTGAGTACCATAGAGAGTATTGTTTGAGGTATAATGCACGAAAACAGCATCTTCTCTAATTTGGTATTCACCATTTTTTGGAACCCTCTTGAATCCGCTTTCATCCGGGCTCCAGACCGCTTGAGCATCACCGACTCGCTGTGCTTCAGCTAATGCTTTCTTCGACCAACCTCCGGTTAGAAGATAGTCTGCCTTCTCACCTTCGCCGAGAAGATTGAGGGCTGTCATGTAGAATTGAAGTGATGCTCCACCTTGCAGGAAAAGAACGGTGTAATCATTTGGCACCCCAAGCACCCGGCGAAGACCAGCCATTGCTGAATCAACAACGTCTTGAAACACTTGGGAGCGGTGTGAAATCTCAAGTAAACCAAATCCACTGCCGTTCAGGTTTGGTAGTGCAGCACGACACTCCTCAACTACAGATAATGGCAGAACTGCTGGACCGGCACCAAAGTTGTGGACACGTCCCTGTGTCATCAACCTAAGGCGAGCCGTGCTGGCCTTTCATTTCATCGGCTAAACGACACCTTGACGGGGTGGGGTTCATTTTGTGGTCGCCCTGCCCACAATTCATGGTAAGGGTTGGGATGGTGATGTTGCAAGGCGCACGTCATGCCCATATTGCCACTTTAGAATCTGCAGCTGAAGAACTTGGAGTTGATCTCGAAACTATCGAATTGAGAACCCCTCTTGACCTCCAAACAAGTGAACTAGATGCGATTATATTCCCTGGTGGTGAATCAACAACCATGCGACTGACAGGGTCTAACGACCTGAACAATCTCCTACCATCATTGTTTGAATGGTTACGTACGAATGAAAAAACTCCGGTTTTAGCAACTTGTGCAGGGGCAATTCTACTAGCACAGCCTAATGATAGAGGAACACCATTGGTTAATGCAACCGTAAACAGAAATGGCTACGGAAGTCAAGCAGATTCCTTCCAAGCAATGTTAGAAGTGCCAACACTGGGAGAACCCTACCCTGGCGTATTCATTCGCGCTCCAAGATTTGATTCAATTGGTGATGGTGCACAAGCAATTGCTATTCACAAGCAAGAAGTTGTTGGGATAAGGCAAGAGAACCGTTTAGCGGTTACCTTTCACCCAGAACTGTCAGGAGACCTGAGGTTCCACACTTGGTTACTAAAACTCGCACAAGGTGAAGATGTATGAAACTTGAAATTCACCAACCAAACATGCCTGAACCGGTTGAACCACCGACAAGAGATGAAGCAGAAGGTTGTATACAATGCCAAATTGGCAGTAAAATGGTATTATTCATCACTGGTGAATGTCACTGGCAATGTGATTACTGTCCTCTTTCAGAAAACCGCCGCGAAATAGATCACATGTATGCAAACGAGCGGCGCTGCGAAGTTGCTGACTGGGACGCCGTGATAGAAGAAGCAAGGGCGATGGATGCCACGGGAACAGGGATTACGGGAGGAGACCCTATGATGGTCAGAGAGCGGGTTGAAGAGGCTTGTAAAACTATGAAAAGCGAACTCGGAGATTCCCACCACATCCATCTTTACACCAGTATTCCATTCCCTCCTAAACATGCAGAAAGTCTAGCGGAATCGGGCTTAGATGAAATCAGATTTCATCTTTTAGATTTAGAATTAGAGCGCTACATACCAACCATAGCGGCGTGTGCAGAAACCAACATGAATGTTGGAATTGAGATTCCATGTGAGCCAGATAAAGAAGAGAGACTCTACGAACTAATTGAGGAACTGCGCCACACATCAATAGAATTTATCAATCTAAATGAACTAGAAATTACAGTTGGTAATCATGACAATATGGAACTTCGGGGATTTAATTTAACCAACGAATTAACTGCTGGAGCAGAAGGTTCTGACGAACTTGCAAGAGCTATTCGTAATCAAGTGAATATGGCAAATCTTGAAACGGACACTCGTGAACCATACGGTTATTCTGTCAAATATTGTACATCGTCTTACAAAGACTCAGGACAACTCCGCCGACGCTTCATGAGAAGAGGAGAGGCTAGTATCTCCCCTCACGAGCAACTAACGGATGATGGAACTCTAGTGTTTGGTGCCATCTATTGCCAAGATGATGAATCTGATGATTTCGTAAAAGAACTGGTTGAGACCTGTGATATACCTATGCAATTTCTCTATCATGATGACGTAAATGGGAGAATTGAGGTGCCGTTATTACTTGCTGAAGGCATTGCTGATGAGATTGCTGCCCCCGCAGCAATGATTGAGGTTCATCCAACTTTTGAGCGATTGGAAGTCAGCCTAATTTGGCTCAATGAGCACCGCCCATAATCGCCGGGTTGATGAAGGAGGCGCTGGTCGGCCGACTTAGATGAGTAGCGACGAAGAGGCTGAAGCAGAGCCAATAGATGCTGTCGTTGATGAGGCTCCAGCAATTGAAGTTGAAGAAGAGCCTCGAGAATTAACTATTGAAGAGAAACTCGCCGAGGCTGAAACAAGAGCGGAAACTGCTGAGAAAGAAATTGCTTATCGTGATGCAGACATAGTAAATATCCGTAAACGCCATTCACAAGAGAGAGCAGACCTTCTCCGTTATGGCGGACAAGGACTTGCTAGACGCCTAATT
>CBFHYB010000144.1:0-3465 GCA_965659915.1 Candidatus Thalassarchaeaceae archaeon | reverse complement strand
AAGTCCAAGAATGTGTCCGCTTGAACCTGCTCCATTACCGTCAACTGCGTCTTGCACGTCGCTAACTCCATTGCTGTTCATTCCAATGGATCTTACGTTTCCGCCATTCCAATAGTAACCTGGGTCACTTAATGACGTAGACGAAGACGATGCTGCGCTGTTTCTGATATAGCGGTTCAAATATCTACCACTACTATACAGATAGCTGGCCGGATCAATCACATTGCTCGATTGACTAGAACCTGATTTCAGTACAGCAACTTCGAAATTACGTGAACCCTGATAGTACCTTCCAACACTAGATTTGAAATCTACGCTGTTAACAGTAGCACCAGTTGGTAACGCACTATTGAAGTCAAAGCGATACCAAGCGTATCGGTAGTACCATGTGTAACTACCTGAAGTGCAGGTGTTGGTGGAAGAACCAGATCCTCTGCAAGTGTACAGCAATGAAGTGCTAGAGAATGCATATTCATATGTGGATGTGTACCAACCCCATCGAGTGATGCGGTAGTAGTATGCATATCCAGCACGCTGCGAACCCTTGTCAAATGTTGGATCAATAGCAATTGGGAACGAGCGGTTATCACTGTCCATCAGCCATGTGTTTTCAACAACTGTTGTCAGAGTAACTGACTCTCCGTTAACCTGAATCACGTACTCGCCGATGTGTGGACCTTCTTCCGAAGGCTCAATACTTTCAACGAGAGGTTGCGGGATCGCTACCAATTCCTGACCTGTCTCCAAATTGCGAATACTGAGTGATTGGTTAGTCTTAACCAATTCACCATCTGCAATTGGTGACTCACCTAGGAAAAGAGCAAATCCGGTTGGCAGAATCATTGTTTCTGCAATACCGAAGTATCCTGACTCCTTCTGGTGGTCAAGTAGCATTGGTGCTTCTCGGATGACAAGGTTCTGCTTCAACTGGGTTGAAGTCACCTTGTAGTCAAGCGAGATGCCGGTTAGCATAGGATATCTAATCACATTCGCACCAACATCGATAGGTTCACTGCTAGGCTTTGCCATGTAAGGTTCCGGAGATAGCGTGTTGCCATCTAGAACCACTACTTGTGGCATAATACCGTAGCGAATGGTTTTCCCATCAACTACCATTTGGACACCCTGACGAGCATCGTTTCCGAAGTAGGTTTCGTATGTGTTCTGTGTTACACTCCATCCTCCTTCATTGGACTCGATTGTCAAGTCTATCTCTTCCCAGGCACCATCGTCCAAGTAATGGACTGGCACTGGAGAGACAATAACTTCGAAATCACCATTATCCTTCAGGAAGGTTTTGGCGGTTTCTGTACGGGAGCCGATTAACTCAGCTCCTGCGTCATATCCAAATTCATCATTATCTGCCGGATTAATTGTTTCATCCGGTAGAGTCAGCAGGTCATCAATAGACTCTGCCCCGTCGTTTTCAGAAGTCTGCAAATTCTCCGTTACCGGCGAAACCGCAGCGCTCCAACTCATTCCAATCATCAGGAGAGTTAGCAAAAGCCAACTGCCCCCAAAGGTCACTTTATTTTTGTTTGTCACCATTGTTCATACCCCAAACTGTCGTATGGCACTCCTTGGCACGCTTTGTCGCGCATATAACGATATGGGTGCATATCCTTTGATGCTTTGATTTGGAATGGGGCACGGTAGCCATATTGAATGTTAAAAAAAGTCCGAAAAAAATGTAGTACAAACATTTTGTAACACTTTTTTCACACTACTATTTTAGTAATTTTTACCCCCGGTTTTATATAAAAAAAAGCCGTTATTTTGGTTCGATTTGATTGACATTAATTTGTTCAAAATTATAATAATCACCTATTATTGATTGAATTCATTTATTCTGGTTCTCATTGATGATCAATCCCTACATCAAATTATTGTAAGTTACATATGAAATTTTAAGGGTTCTAAATTCTAAAAATAAAAAAGGACAGGGGGCCCATAGGGCCCCCTGTCCGAGGGTTTCCCGCTAGTGCGGGTCTTTGTGTTACTTGCTTACTCTTACGATTCAACTTCAGTAGTCAAATTCGTCGGAGTCGCCTTCGCCGCCACCGCGGGTTAGGATGAAAGCACCAGCGATAACTGCCACTAAGACAAGTACGCCGATTGCAATCCAAGCTTGGGTTGGGATTTCTCCGTCTCCACCTTCAACACCAATGGTATCGTCAACATTCACGCCTGGTCCACTGTCATCAGTAAATCTCAGACCTGCGCTAGACTCTGCTGTCTCCATGTTACCAACTGAATCCATTGCATTCACAGAGTAGTAGAAGACACCAGAACCTGAGTGCCTGTCCATTGTAACATCCATGCTGGAATCAGCAGTGTTGTGACAGTTACCTGCACTAATTAGGCTTGATACCTCTAGAGAGGTGTGTTGCGCTGGCGACCAGCAAATCATCCAGTGGTCGACATCAGATGTATCTGCAGCACTCCATGTGAAGTGAATGCTTGATTCACCAGAACTTGCAGCCTCAAGGTCAGCTGCTCCTGCTGTTGGATCAACTTGACCATCTGCAGTTGCGCTTCCTGAGTCAACAGGTGTACCGTATAGAGCGTTACCATCTGTTCCAACTTCTCCGTTCTCTACGCGCACGAGGAACTCGTATGTTGTACCGTGTGTTCCAGCGATTGTGTGAGTTGTTGTTGTCAAGTCAAAGGTACTGCGTGCACCATCAAGAGCTGCTCCATCGTCATTGATGTACAAAACACCGTAATCGCTTGCTCCTGTGAGTTGTGAGTTGTTAATTGCCCATGAAAGGTCAATTACTCCAGCAGCACCGAGTGTTGCTGTCAACGAATCAATACCAATTTGTGGTGGCTGTCCAATAGTTGCGGATGCGAATACTGCATATCGAGATGATGGACGAGATGGTAGAGTGCCATCATTGCTCCAGGACAGATTAATTGTATCTGCATCAACCTGATTTTGAGTTGTACCTGCCAACTCAACCCATCCAAGACCGCCTTCATACCAAATGGAATGACCGACTGATGGATCTGCGTCTACAGTCACAACTAGGTCTTCACTGTTCACATCTTGTGTTGCTTTTTGTTCACCTGCAGTGAGATCAAATGTACAGACTGAATCCCAGCCTGGGCTACCACTTAGTTCCTGACCAGTTACATCATCTGCATCTGTGAATACAACTGCGAACTGTGTAGTACCTGCATACAGAATATCATACGAAACATCCCAGCAATCTCCGGAAGTAGCAGAGGAAAATTTATTCCAAACATTGAATGTTAGTTGTGCGGATGCATCTGCACCCCAGTAATCATATACTGTAACTATCATTGATGGAGAACCAAACCAAGCTGGATTCATGGTAACCATACAATCTGGACTTCCACCCATAATCATACCAGTCGCTGGATCTTCCATACCACTACAAGCTTCCACCTGTGGATCGTTAGCAGAGCCGCCAGCCATTGACCATACGTAGCCAAATGGTT
>CBFHYB010000143.1:0-3472 GCA_965659915.1 Candidatus Thalassarchaeaceae archaeon | reverse complement strand
ACCAGTCAATTGATGATGAGAGGCTACTTGATAATCCATATCCTACATCTATCCAAGAGCCAGTAATATCTGGTGTTTGACCGACCCCATCTGAGTCAAATCCGTATTGGATTTTGGTTAAAGTAGAGTCAACTCCAGACAAAGCATCACTTGCTTGAACTGTGATGCCAACGGTTCCAGTCATGGCAGTGGTTAGTTCTGGGACAAGCCATCCTCCTGCAACAGGTGCTACATGGTCAATTTTAACGGTGTAATCGCTACTAGTGCCACGATTACCAACATTGTCAACCGCACGGAATTGTATTGTTCGTATCCCTTCTTGTAGGCTTAATGTTCCTGAACCACCAATGCCGATAGAGTTCCAAGTGGCGTCAGCAGAATCTCTGACTTCGTATCCAGCGATTCCACTACCACTACTATCTGAAGCGCCATTGAACAGATTTGAGAACACGAGATTCTGCGCATTGTTCCAATCGCTATTAATCGAAAGCGTTGGTGTTCCTACAGTTGGGCCAACCATGTCAATGCCAATATATCGGGTTTCAGTTGAAGTTAGTCCGGCTGCATCATAGACCGTTAAGACAGGATCCCAAGTTCCTTGAGAAGGGAAACTCCCAGTCGACCAATCCCATCGATGAGCGAGGAAACCAGGCCCATCGTTAGACGGAGAGCCAGGAGTGGGGACATCTGTAAGGGTTGCATGGTCAAGGTTTGTGTCGGTTGCATTCCATGTGAAAGAGAGTGTTCCTGTGCTAGGAATAGCATACCAAGCCCGTGTGGAAATAGCCAAGCCATTGCCATAATCAGGGTTTTCAGTCACGAATGCAAGATTACTTGGAACGGTGTTATCAACTACAAAATTTGCTCCATTTGTTACGCCACTAGATACACCACTAGCCCAACCTTCAAGTCGGAATTGGTAACTTCCATCGCTTACCGAAGAGGAATCCCAGTTGTAAAGCCAAGAAGTAGCAGATGTGATATTTGTTACATCTGACCATGTAGACCCATCAAATATTTCGAGGCTAGCAGCATCTAGACCGCTGGTTGTAGAAACTAGAATTGTCACGCTTCCAGCGAGAATTTCACCTTCAGTGGGACCGGTTCCAAATGTAGGGGGGGCTACTTTCCCTCCCTTTGCAGTGACTTCAACAATAGGTAGTAAGGCGAGCATTAAGGTTGCGACAATTGCAACAATCACACCAGCGCGTCGCATGGTCACCAAATTGAGGACAACTAACCTTTGCCTTCAACCCTTGCTTTGTATTCTACTTGTAGAATACCTTGTTGCGGACAATGCTGGTGAGCGGCATCAATCGGCAGGGTTGAAGTGCAGTATGTGGTCTCGTGTGTACATGGGGCGGGCTTCAGCCATCATCACTTCTGGGATTTTACTGCTCTTATTCTTGGTTCCAGTCATTGGTGCTGCTAGTGCAGGTGATGTCAATTTCAGCGTTGATGGCCTTGCCATCACTCCATCATCTCCATCCGAAGGAGATGATGTTGAAGTAACAGCGACATTAACAAATAACATTTCTTCAAGTATCACAAATGTTGATGTTTCCCTACATCCAGATAGCCAAGGAAATGCCGCTTTCCATACCGAGACAGTAGGTATTGCGGGTGGTGGGTTTGTCCAAGTAACCGGCACTTGGTTAGATGTGCCATTTGGTACCCATTCAGTTGTTCTTGTTGTTACACACAACGGGTCAACTAATTCAGTTTCTAAACAGTTTCAAGTTTCGGGTAAAATTGATTTAATTGCCAGTAATATTACCCTCACACCATCAACGGATTTACATCAAGGAGATGTTGTAAACCTTTCAGTTGATGTCACCAATCAAGGAAACCTTGACTCTCCATCATCGCATTTGTTGATTCAACTCGATGGGGGAACTTTGACAGAACTTGAGGTATCTCCGTTGCCTATTGGCATATCAACAACAATCCAAACATCATTCAACGCGCCTGCGGCGGGGAACCATCAAATTAGTGCAATAGCAAACTCAGCATCTGATGGAATAACCGAATCGGACACAAGTAACAATGCAGCAACCCCCGTACCATTCACAGTTATTTCTAGCCCTGATTATCTCCATCACCAGCAACCAAACCCTGAGATTACAGTAGAGTCAGTTCTTGGTACGCTTAGTGGCCCTTGGACTCTTAGTGGTCAAATCCTCAGAATGGGTGGAAGTGGAGATAGCACCATCACGGTAGGAATCTATCTGATTGATGGTGAAATTGAAACCAGCGTAATTTCCTTTGATTTGACTTTTACCGATAGTGCCACAGTGCAAGATTGGGAACAAGAGTTGTCTTCGTCTCAAATGCCATTACTTGAGCCAGGTGTTCACACATTGAGAGTTCGCATTGACCCAAGCAGGCAGGTTCCACAATCAATACAGTTCAATGACGAACTTGACACTCAAATCATAATCCATCCAGAACCCAATGTGGTGGTATCACCATACGCATCAGCATCAAGTGATTCAATTCTATCAGGCGAACAGGTTGATTTTGACGTTACAGTAACAAATACCGGATCAATACCTGTGATTGGAGATTTATCAGCATCATTTGATGGCAATTCATTACAGCCATTGTTGGGGTTGGGAATTCCAGGTGGAGAAGAGCGCACTTTCACATTTACAGTGGTAGGTTCTAGTGGGGAAGAAGGGGCGTTACAATTTAGCGCAACTTGGCAAGCGAATGCCATTAGTTATGATTCAAATACCAACGATAATACTGCATTTGGTTCAGTATCTTTGCATAGTAATCTTCGGTTGCGCTTCCTACAAGAAAGTGAGAGTTGGACTCCTGCTCACACGCCATTAGTGGTTGGGAACACATACACATACACAATTGATATTGTTGCTGACGAGGGTACTGGAAGCGAGGTATTCACCTGTCTTGATCATGGAGAAGGGGAAGTTCTGAGCACAACCTCGTTCGATTTCACTGCGTCTGATGGAAATAATACCGTACTTTGTAGCTTTAAAGCCGATAACACAGGTTCTTTTGAGTTGTATATTGTTCCCGCAGGAAGTTCCGTAGCAACTTGGACAGCAGCGTGGTCTATCTCAGCAACTAGTAATGAGGGCCCGGAGACCGGATCGTCTAATTTTACCGCGTCAACATTCTTGTTTGTATTTGCAGGGTTATTGTTAATCATTATTCTAGGAGCCGCAATTCAGTTGACAAGGATCAATTCAGAAGAGGGTGAGAGAGAAACTTACGATTACTGCCCATCGTGTGATGGGGAGATTGAAGGTGATGAGGACGTTTGCCCATATTGTGAGTTTGATCTTGTTGAAGGCCTTTCACAATTCCACGATTGTGAATCTTGTAATTCAAACATCCCTGATGTAATGGAGTATTGTCCATACTGCGGAACTGTTCAGGACGTCTCGTCTTTCTATGAGCGCCGTACTCGCAAGGAAATAGTGCAGGATGATGTTGAGGAAGAGAC
>CBFHYB010000142.1:0-3505 GCA_965659915.1 Candidatus Thalassarchaeaceae archaeon | reverse complement strand
CCCATCACAGTACCACCTTTTAGTTGAATTTCTTTTACTGCTGAAAGTGTGTCTGCAGTCTCTCCTGATTGACTTACTGCAAGGTAAAGTGCTTTGGGAGAAATTACCGGATCATTGTATCGGAATTCGCTTGCAACATGCGATTGAGTCGGAACTCTAGCCATCGCCTCAATCGCCAATCTACCTACTTGACAAGCGTGTAAAGCAGTGCCACAACCAATCAAACGAATATGTGGTATCTGTAACAATTTTTTTGCTGATAAATCTAGACCACCCAACTTCCCATTACCTTCTGAGAGAAGAGTTCGACCTGAAATACATTGACGAAGTGATTCTGGTTGCTCGTGGATCTCCTTTAGCATGAAGTGAGGGAAATCACCAATATCAGCAACACCCCAACTTTGTTCAATTGTAGTTACTGTTGCATCAGTACTAGCGCCATCAAGCCGTGAAGTTTGAATATCTCCTGCTGTTAATACTGCTAAATCACCATCTTCTAGAAAAATTACTCGTTGAGTGTGAGGAGTGAGTGCGTGTGGATCACTGGCGACAAATGTTTCACCATTTCCTACACCTACTACCAGAGGGGAACCGTTTCTTGCACAGACTATCATCTGTTCATCTTCGAACAAAACACACAACCCCCAAGTACCACGTGTTTGCTTCAAAGCTCTACGTACCGAATCAAGAGGACTCAGCCCATCACTACGGGCTCTGTGAATCAAATGGGCTAATACCTCAGAATCAGTTTCGGACCGAAGTGTTACTCCTTCGGCAATTAACCAATTTCTCAAAGCCCGTGAATTTTCAATAATTCCATTGTGGATGATAGCGACGGTTCCATCCTCTGAAAGATGAGGGTGTGCATTTTCTGTTGTTACCCCGCCATGAGTTGCCCAACGAGTATGTGCAATACCGCAATTCCCATCCATATTCTTTGGTAATATCGCCTCTAGATTTGCAACTCTGCCAACACATTTAGAGTGGGATATTTTAGAATTGAGAATTGCAATCCCTGATGAGTCGTAGCCTCGGTATTCAAGTCGACGTAGTCCATTTATCAGTAGGTTAGTCGCTTGCTGATTTCCAATATATCCAAAAATTCCACACATAATAAAAACCTCACAGATTTATTCGCTCCGAGCATACAGGACATTGTACATACTTCAATTCAACACTTTTGACCCTGAAATTTGCTCCACATTCACAAGTAGCATCAATCCCAGGGGGTGGGGGCAGAGTTCCTAATTCCATCGGAGTAGGTGGGGGTGGTAATTCATCTTCCAACTCAGATGGTGATGGTGGAGGGGGTAATTCTTCAGATTTGGGCTCTGCCGCTTTTCGTCGCTCTTGTCTTCTCTTTTGCCTACGAGACATGCCATCTTCTTCGCCATTTTCATCTTCAATTAAATCGCTCTCACTGGACTGTTCAATTGATTCTGGTGCTGTTTCTTCATCAATTTCCCCTATGTCTGATTCATCTTCTTCAATTATGCTGACAAGATCTTCATCAACATCAATTACTTCTTCATCATCTTCAATTTCAACTGTTAAAGTTGGACCTTTTCTACGGCGATGAGTGATTATCCCTGCAGATGCTAAGAATACTAACAAACAACCTACTGCTAAAGCAACTCCAAGAATTCTCACAGCCAATGTAAAGGTGCTAGCATCAAGTCCTGTCCAAATTCTAATTCTATCAAGTATGCCGTTATTTGGTGACTCTAGCGCACTGTCATCAATGAGCATCCTAGCTCGCCAATCTTGAGTTGGCGAGAGATAAAACAAGTGTGTTTCTCCAGCGATGTCAGAACGTCCTGCGTTCATCAATTCCCCTTCACCAATTGGAGTACCAATGATAGTCTGATTCTCCTCAATAATTGAGTAGATAATTTGGCGCCCTGAGGGGCCAACCGCATCATGGAACATCTGGATTCCACGATTGGTTTTAACGAACTGAATCATCCCCATTCCTGGTGCTGATAGATTAACCACGTCTTGTGTTTGCATACTGCTATCAGCCCTGATAACCACTAGTGTAGCGTCTTGACCTGTTCCCTCGCGCCATGCCATTACTACTACATCAGAATCATCTTCGCTATCTGAAAGAACGGCTAATTCGCTTATTGTGGTTTGATCACCTACGGCAATTCTGAATGACCAGTTACCTGTGCCCAATCGACCATGAGCATAGAATGTTCCAACCCTCTCAATTCCTGTTTCATCATCTCGGTTGGCTTGATAGGTGATATGAGTCCAATCATCACCATGTGCCACTTTTACACTACCTTCTCTGTTAGTTGGTGGCTCTAAATCATCCACTATATCTTCAGTCAAATTCCAAGATTCACTATCAAGTGGAGATTCTGCTGCAAGTAGGAAAATAGAGGTCTCATCATCATAAGTTCCACCAGTGAATAAATCACGATGGTAGCCGCCAATCAGCACTTCACCACCGTTTACTGACAAATCAATACCCCAATAGGTACCTTCTGCTAACATCAGTGAGGGCAACAAATCCATTTTTTGTGAAGAAGTGCATGAAAGGTCTACAGATGAGAAAGTTAGTGTTGAAAGAGTTACACCAAATTGGTCGGTGTACCTACGAGTCCAACTGACATAAGCACTATCCGATTCGCCATTATCTATTGTGAATTCACCTGCCCAATCATTTTCTAATTCAAGGCAAGTTATCAAATCATATTGAGAATTAATTCGGTGTACCCAAAGCGAGGAACCTTCGCCCGTGAACATTAGATTCTCTCCCCTAAGTCCGAAGAATCCGAGCACTTCATGGCCACCCGGTAGATCCAAACTTCTTGCACCTTGTAACTGAGCCTCATCGACTAGTAAAGTGAATTCAAGTTGGTTATTATCTGGATTCAAATCTTGACCGCCTTCAAGGGAAACGATAGCACGGAGTTTTACCATTCCAGGGTCAAGTGTACCTTCATGTAAAGTGAATGGGACATCAACAAAACCTGCACCGGGAACAATATTCAGACTGCGCCCACTCTCCAACGACTCCCATCCTAACTCACTCCATTTTTCTAAACTGAATGTTGCACCTGAAGAGCCATCTCCAGCGAGATTTTCAACTCGGATTTCTATGGTTACATCACCATTTGGATTTGATACCGACGGTTTGGTAATTGCAGCACCTTGACGTATTGCAAGATCTACACCACTAGGTCTGTTATTGATTGTGAAACTTGTTGAAACCTCATTATTGTCTTCGCGTGATTCCTCTTCTTGGTCACCTGGGTCAATGATTACCTCAAGGTTGTGCAAACCCGCTGTAGTAGGGTGGAATCCAAGATTGAGTGCGAGTGTATTAGTTGAATCCAGTTTACTAATTGTTTGAACTGCTACTTGAGAACCATCATCAAGTAAGATAACATCAAAATTTCTTGCATGAGCATCTCCACTATTGCGAATTGTGACCTCTGCATTTAGGAAAGAATCCACAAAAGCATCACTCAGAGGAATACCGTTCTCAGTGATA
>CBFHYB010000141.1:0-3517 GCA_965659915.1 Candidatus Thalassarchaeaceae archaeon | reverse complement strand
GGTTTGAGCATTCTTTGGGGGTGTCTCACATTGGTGGATTAATGGCTGATTCAGTTGGGTTAAATGACCATGAAAAGTCAATAGTAGAGGTTGCTGGAATGCTTCACGACGTTGGGCATGGTCCATACTCTCACACACTTGAGCACATTTTACATGAGCGCGGTGGGGCAGACCATATGCATATCACAGAAGGAATAATCACGGGTGATTACGACATTTTGAGAGATGATGAAAACTCACTTTTTGATAATCGTGAAAAAGTTCCTGATATTCTTGAAAAGTATGACATTGATCCTGAGCAGGTCGCAGGATTGATTCATGGAGCAGATGCCGCTGGGACCGAGAGAAATCTGTTTAATTGGTCTGAGGGTGGCAATAATTTCGAAACACAAGACAACACATTAGCACATCTTATTCATGGGCCAGTAGATTGTGATCAACTTGACTATCTGCTACGTGATGCCCACTTCACTGGAGTCAGGCATGGAGTAGTTGACCATCTTAGATTAGTGGAGTGCCTAGAAAGACATAGTGGTGATGTTGCTGTTACTGAGGGTGGTGTTCCAGCACTTGAAGGTATGTTGATGGCACGCGGATTGATGTATTCAGCAGTTTATTTCCACAAGGTTACGAGGGTGACTGAAATGATGCTTTCAAGAGCAGTTGAGCGTAGCGAGGGCAATCTTCCAGACGCTGTAGATATGCAGCGCATGGTTGATGCTGAAATATGGCAAGCGTTATCCGAAGCAGGCGGAATCGCCAAAGATATGCTGAGGAGACTAAAATATCGACAATTGTTGAAAGTGTGTGTAACTAGGAGAGCTGAAGAATTCAGTGATGCACAAATCAAGAGATTAGTACAATTAGCAGAGAACAGCGACATTCGACGAGAGATTGAGGATGAAATTTGCCGCCGCGCTAAAGTTCCTGAAGGTTACGTGGCAATTGATGTCCCAAGTGTGAAATTACTACTTTCAGAACCACGAATGTCACAGGTAGATGTAAGAATAATTGGTAGAGATGGGAAGACGAGGTGGTTCCAAGAACACACCCCCATTGCTGATGCACTTCGTAAGAGACAAGTTTCACAGGCTGCGATGTTTATTATGACACTGCCAAATGCTACAGAAGCAGTTGCTGAAGTCGCAGAGCGCATCATTTTTCAATAACCCAACACTAAGAAATAATGATGTCAAATTATTGATAGTTAACTTGATTAGCGGAACATCATCTGATTTATTCCATGCACAATGCAGCGAGAGGCTCTTTAGCAGTTGGTGGATTGATTTTAGTTATTGGAATAGTAATGTACGCACTTGGTGCGTCAGCAGCCGGCGGAGCTATGGACCCTAGTGATAATCCTGTTTTTGAGGGTAAAACCGGTTCTTTTGAAGTAATTGAAAATACAGGACTATCTATTTATGCAGATGAGGGTGTTGATTGTAACTCCTTCACTGCTACAATTACTGATAGTGATGGGAATACTGAAGAACAAACAGGTTGGGGCGATTATTTTGTTAAGGATAACTGTGATGGAGAAGGTGACCTAGATGGATATGTGTATGTAGGTTCATTTAATGCCTTTGCTGACGATGGTACTTACACAATAGATGCCTCTTCAAAGGTATACATGGCTGATACTTGGGCAGATCTTGGAGAAGCGCTTGGTGGTGGACTTATGGCAGCTTGCGGTGGTTTACCAGCAATTATTTGCGGGGTATGTTTCTTACTAATTGGCGGTGTTCTAGGTATTTCTCTCAAGGATAAGCAAAATGTTCAGGTTGTCTCACAACAACCTCAACAAATGGGCGCTCCTGTTATGATGACTGGAGGCGCTCCAGCAATGGGTGCTCCAGCAATGGGTGCTCCGGCAATGGGTGTTCCGGAAATGGGTGCTCCAGCTCCTGCTCCAGCGGCAAATCCTGAAGCAATGGCGTATTATCAAGGATTATTGACTCAAGGTCATGACCCTGCATCCGCACAATCATACACTCAACAACATTTCCCTGGATTCCAATTGTGAGGCGAGGGTAATGCAGGGCGGGATAAGACCCCCCCCCTCACATGCCTATTCACCTGATCAATCATTGCTACAACCTCATGTGCAGCCTGTGGTAAATCCACAACAGAATACTTTGATTACGCCAATGCTTTTGCAACCAGTATTAAATCATCCAATTTATATTATGCTGGGGCAGGTTTCTGCATTGGTGGTAATTTCCTTAACAGGTTTTGTACTTGCATCAGGTGAAATAGTGGCTGTATGCTGTTTACCATTAGGCTTTCTTCTAGCCCTACCCGGTGCGTTGTATGCTAAGCAAAAGAAGAGTGATTATTTCATGGTCATGGGCGTGAATCCACCCACACACATAATTACTTGGGTTGCTCTAATTTTTTGTGTATTCATTTGTATATTTTCGTTCTTTATTGGCATCATACAATGATTTTATCTATTGATAATTTGATTAATCTCATTGAATTATTAGGTGACAATGTTTCCTCTTTTTTGATTATTAATGCATGCGCGATGAAATGCCATATATCCCAATTCGCTTAAATTTCAAAACATCGCATAGGTAATAGTGAAAAGGGAGACTCAGGTCGCCCGCCAAGAACAGAAGATGACTCTGTTCTAGTTCCTAGGTGGAAAAAATGCACCAACATTTGAAAGATGTTTATGATAAGGTATTGCAAAGAGACCCAGACCAACCTGAGTTCCATCAGGCTGTGCTGGAAGTTTTGGAGAGTTTGAGCCCTGTGGTGGAAGCACGACCAGAGTTGGTTGAGGCAAATATTTTCCAGCGCGTGTGTGAGCCAGAACGGTTAGTTCAGTTCCGTGTTCCATGGGCTGATGATAATGGAAAAATACAGGTTAACCGTGGTTTCCGCATCCAATTCAATGGGGCAATTGGGCCTTACAAGGGTGGCTTACGATTTCACCCAACTGTAAATCTCTCAATTCTCAAGTTTTTGGCGTTTGAACAAACATTCAAGAATAGTTTGACAGGTCTGCCAATGGGTGGGGGAAAAGGTGGTTCTGACTTCAATCCTAAGGGAAAGTCTGACAATGAAGTGATGAGTTTCTGTCAATCATTCATGACCGAGTTGGCACGTCACATTGGGGCGGATACTGATGTACCTGCGGGTGATATCGGAGTTGGAGGCCGAGAAATAGGATATCTGTTTGGCATGTATAAGAAACTCCGCAATGAGTTCACTGGAGTATTAACTGGCAAGGGGTTATCGTACGGCGGTTCACTAATTCGCCCAGAAGCAACGGGTTACGGCTTAGTTTATTTCACTCGCGAGATGTTAGCAGTAACCGGAGAATCATTTGAAGGGAAATCAGTGGCAATTTCAGGTTCTGGAAATGTTGCGCAATTCGCTTGTGAAAAGGTCACTCAACTAGGTGGTACAGTGGTTACCCTTTCAGATAGTAGTGGATTCATTCATGACCCTGATGGGATTGATACCGATGAACTTTCTTGGATTATGGATCTCAAGAATGTACATAGAG
>CBFHYB010000140.1:0-3539 GCA_965659915.1 Candidatus Thalassarchaeaceae archaeon | reverse complement strand
CGCGGCATCTGATTCGCCATCAAGAATCATCTCAAAAAGTTCAGTCATTGCATCTGTAAGTAAGGTGAATGAATCGGTTCTTCTCACTTCATAACCACGTATGAGTAGTTTTGGTTCAGGCCATATTACTTGGCCGACATAACGCTTTTTGGCTCCGTGACTAAAGAATGATGAGAGCCCAGTCTCAAACTCTAGTTCGGCACCTTCTTTGGTGAAGCGGTCTGCTAATTCATCACCAAATTTGACAAGTTCATTTGATGCCTCATCCCAAGCCGTACGGTCTTCCCCTTCGGCAGGCTCCTTTAGGGGAGCATCTTCCCTGACTGGTGCTTCTACAAACACGCTGTCAGTGTCACTGTAAACCACATGATTGCCTTCTTCATCGAGTTGATTGATGATATCCTTGATGTTGGATCTTGCCCAAGCGGTGATTGATGAACCCAAATCTTCGTGGGTGAAGCGATAGAATTTGGAAGCAAAAACCCCGTAAAATGAATTCATTAGAATTTTTACCGCGTATTGCATTTCGTCATTGAACTGCTCGGCTACTTTATCACCTGATTCTTGAGCTGTTTTGAGAGCAGATTTGTGGTCGGTCCGCAACTGCATCAAATCTTCAAGGAGACGAGGAATTAATCCTCGACGTGTTTCCACCGGCAGAAATTTCGCTCCATGAGGAGATTCGTGGAAACCCGATTCTGGAACTTCATCAGGACGGGTGTTTTTGTCAATTCTTGTTGTATAACAAATATTGTTTGAAATCATGATTGAAGGGTACATTGATTTGAAATCGAGTACGGCAATCCAGCGGGAAACGCCAGCCTCCACTTCGTGCACGTAACCACCAACAATTTGCTCTCCACGACCGCCCCTATTTGTTCGAGGGACCGCAATATTTTCTCTGTCTGCTATTCTAATGACAAGGCTATCAATCCATTGCGAGGTGGTTCCTGAGATTGCTACTTCTAACGGAACCGCTGCTACAGACGCTAATGCTTCTTTTCTCTTGACTGCGGAAATTTCTTTCAGAATTTCCAATGGCAAAATCGTATCTTGAACACAATATTCCATTACAACATCTGGCCTTTCAGCCCATTCTTTATCCATCTGAGATGCATCAACATCCATCTTTTGTAATTCTTCGTTTTCAGGCCAAAGCAATCTACAGACATATTTGAGCGTCTCGCGCTTTGGCCGTAATACCGTCCTAGCCTGCCACCATGCATCGAGAACACAGCGGCCATGAATCCGCCAAGTTCTACGGTTAGAATCTCGGCCGGGAATCAATCGCTTTGCTTCACTCTCAATGATAGGCACTCGCCCCCAGCCGAACAAATCTGCACCACTTGAGAAATCTTTCTTATTGGCAAGAGATTTCATGCGAGTCTGCAAACGTGGCAAATCAAAATTGTCTATGTTGTAGCCAGTAATTATGTCAGGGTCAAAATCTCTGACCAATTTACTTAGTCCTGCCAGAATTTCTTTTTCAGTCCCTTGATATTGATGAGTTTGGCGTTTATCGCCTTGCTGAATAACTGCTGCAGCACACAAAATAGTCTCTTCAACAATTGATGTCTCAAGATCAAAAGACATCAAAACGAAAGGAGTGGGGAATGGTTCACAGCGTACAACTTTTGTAAAATCACAAGTTGCTATCAAGTCAACCGGATAAAGTCCGGAACCACCAATCTCGCGAATCTTATCAGCAGCCTGAAGTCTTCCGGAATCACCCTTATTTGATTCGGGTAATTCTTCAAACAAAGTATCTGGGACATCTGAACTAGCCCACAAGACTTCAACTTCCGTAGAAATATGTGGGCCGATATCATTGTCCATGAACAAGCGATTAATGAACGGAATGTCAGCACTCGTCACAGTCCAATCCCGCTCTAATTGCTCCCTTACCTTTGGACCGGTTGAAACAGCCCATGGCTGAGAGACTTCAACTCGCCAATGTGGCTTCACGCCCATCTCAGACCATTTGTCAACTGATTCGTGTATTTTTGTGACACCTTTTGTTGCCCTAACCTGGTCTAATAAATCGTCAAGGTTTGGTGGAGTTTTCGGCCTTCCTGGGACTGAAATTTCAAGCCACGGCCGAACTCCAGTGACCAATAATAGAACCGAGTGGCCCTCGCGCGCTCGGCACCACAACTCAATCACTGTTTCAGGACCTGAGTCAGTATCCCTCCCCATGTAGGAGCCTTGCACCACGCAACTTTGCACAGTTGTAAGCACCATCCAACTCACCCGACATGGTAAGAGCCCAAAGAACCCTCGCAACCCGAAAAGGGGTAACGGTTGATAACCGAGTCCATGTCTTGGGGTTTGAATGAGCCGCCGCGGGCAGGCAAAGGTGATTGAAAATGAGTGATGATGTGTCAATTGATTGGGACGCTATGACCTTTAGTTTCACGCCAACTGACATGATGTATCGATCAACTTGTAAACAAGGTGAGCAATGGCAGGAAGGTGAGTTAGAACCTTATGGTGACATCACAATTTCACCAGCCGCTGGAGTCCTAAATTACGGCCAAGGGCTGTTTGAGGGAATGAAAGCACAGCGAGGTGTCAATGGTGGAATTGTTCTGTTCCGCCCCGAGCGAAATGCTCAGCGTCTAGCTGATGGGGCGAGAAGATTGGGTATGCCACCAGTCCCAGAAGAAATGTTTCTCAATGCTATTGAACAAGTTGTAGCGGCAAATGCACGTTGGGTACCACCTACTGGAAAAGGAGCACTATATGTTCGCCCAGTTCTATGGGGAACAGGTGCGATTCTTGGAGTTGCACCTTCACCTGAATACACTTTCATAATCTATGTTTGTCCGGTTGGTCCTTACTTCAAAGGAGGTATGCATCCAATCGCACTGAAAGTTTCAGACGAGTTTCACCGCGCTGCCCCAGGGGGTTCAGGTGCGGTCAAAGCTATCGGGAATTATGCACCTGGCATGATGCCTAGTAAGAATGCAAAAAGTGATGGATTTGCTGAAATTATCTATTTGGACGCTGTTCACCACAGATACATCGAAGAAGTGGGTGCGGCCAATTTCTTCTGCGTTAAGGATGGGATAATCTACACACCTGAACTTACGGGTACCATTCTCCCAGGAATAACACGTGCGAGCATTATCGACTTAGCACGTCACAAGGGATACGAAGTTAGGGAAGAAAAAGTGGATATTCAATTTGTCTTAGAAGCTGACGAATGCTTCTGTGCTGGGACGGCAGCGGTGATTTCACCAATAGGTGCCATTTGTCAAGGTGAAATCTGTACATCTTATTGCAATAATCAGGTTGGACCAGTGACTCAAGAACTGTATGACTTGCTAACCTCTATTCAAGTTCAAGCTGGTGTTGATGAATTTGGCTGGATTCGAGCAGTGCCAACAGCCGAAATTACCGTTGAGTAAATGGATAAAACGGTCTCAAAGTTTCCATTTTTTCTTTTTTTGGCGCCTAGGACCTTTTGATTTAACCTGCTTCCGCTGTGAACGGGCTTGCTTGTCGCCGGTCTTTGGACCGGCTTGTTTGGCAGCAAT
>CBFHYB010000139.1:0-3556 GCA_965659915.1 Candidatus Thalassarchaeaceae archaeon | reverse complement strand
ATCGTAGATGAAAGCACCATCAATCTCACTTTCATTAAACAAGATGTAGCCTGCTTGATCAGTTTGCATCGCTAATTCAGCAGCGATAAGATACAATCTAAGCCCAATGTCAACCTCATTAATCAGATGAGAAAGACGATCATATTCAATGGAGAGGAAGTGTGTTTCTACGACATGGGGGCCTAACCAGATTCCGTAGATGTCAGAATCAGGGTCTGGGGCTTGGTTCCCAATTGTGGAGTTCGAATTGAATAGAGTTCTTCTATGCTCGGTCGAAGTGCCGTTTGGTAGTGTGTGACGAAAAATCAAGTCGTGCCGGTTCACATCGTCCAAGTTGCCACCATTGACCACGATTGCATCTTCCTCGTGCCCAATTTTGATTGAAAGACTGAGGATTCCCCCTTCATCCGTATATTCGGCTACGATTGGGCCACGACTCAAATCAGATAGATTTCCTTCGATGAGTGTGTGATTGACTATGCCGTTATTCGAATAGGTCCTCTCAATGAGTGAAAGCAAATGCATCCCTTCACTTGGTAGGACAAAACCGCGGCTTAACCCCTCCATCTCCAATGACGATGAATTATCCATCAGCGAGGTGGGAATCCATGTTGGTTCGTCATCAACCAAGGCTTCAATCCAGCATGAATCGCCCGAAATCGCATAGCGTGTGGGTATATTGACTACGGTCAGAAGTTCTCTTACGACTTGACATCGTTCATAATCGGATCCCATTTGACCAGCGAGTACCCCACCTGGTGAGCGCATAGAGCCTTCATAGGACAGGGGGAGCAACCTTTCAGATGGCCAAGAAACGACGTCGTCAACATCACCCCTCGACAAGATTCCCGTTGCATAGGCTTGAACATGGGGGTCAACAGAATCTGCTAGAGTGAAATTCTCATCAGGAATCAATGTTTCATCTTCTTCACTCTGTTCAGGAGTTGGGAAATTAATCACGATTACACTGAACACAATAAGAACTGCGAGGAAAATCGCAATCATCTGAGTCCTTCTTTCCATGGTTTTACATTAGTGGCTACCTAAACAAGTTTTGGTATTCAATTCTTGTTTCTAATCTAAACAATTGAGAGTATTCATGAAATATAGGGCCCCATTCACTATTGAATAGAATTTATTCGTTCTGTTGCAATCTCAATGTATTCTTCGGATATGTCAGTACCAATGTAATTGCGTCTATGTTTAACCGCCATCTTAGGAGTTGTACCAGAGCCACACATCGGGTCAAAAACCAAATCACCTTCATTAGTCCAAGATAAGATGTGATCTTCAGCTAACTTTTCGGGGAAAACAGCTGGGTGTTGGAAGGCGATTTTATCACTCGTTGTTCCATGTAAACCAACAGCGTAATCCCAAATATTTGCGCGAGTTTTGGCATCATTCAATTTTCCTAATGCCTTTTTGTTCACTCCGTCAGACCCTTTGTTAAAAGGCATCATTTCCACACCTTGCCTAACTGTTCGATCTGTAAGTGGATTGAATGTATTTGGTTTTCCTTTGGTGAATACATGCATGAATTCGTAACAATTTGTATAAGCATTTGAACGCATAAACGGCGTATTTTTTTTACGATAAATCATGATATCATGTGCATTAAAGCCCAATTCTTGAAAATATAATGCTTGGCGAAAACTTGTGAGCGAACGATTGCCTTTGTGAATTCGGTCTCCTACAACCCAAACTACAACGCCGCCTTCTTTGGTGACGCGGTACAACCCCTTTGCTATTCCTTCAAAATCAAATGAATAGCCTTTGTAGTCTCTAAGATTGTCATAGGGAGGGGATGTGACTGTGAGGTCAACCGAGTTTTCATCCATCTTTTCCATGAATTCAACACAGTTCGTTATGACTAGTTGATTCAATTCCATTCTAACACCAATTAAGGCCTTTCATAGGTGGCGAATGCCATATCAAACGGATTTTTATCATCAGCCCTTCTTGTTTCACGGGTGATTTCTTCCCAGTCATCCCAGTTGATGTAAGGGAACCAGGTGTCGCCGCCACCAACTTTTGCTTTTACATGAGTGACTAATAAGCGGTCACAGCGACCTAGCATGGTTGCATAAATTGCACCACCTCCAATAACCCATGCCCAACCATCTATTCCTGCATCTATTGCTGAAACTTCTAGTGCATCTGCGATATCATGAACTATCTCAACGCCCTCAACGAACCATTCCATGTCACGAGTGAGTACCACGTTTAGCCGACCAGGTAATGGCCGCCCAATGGCCTCGTAGGTTTTTCTCCCCATTATTATCGGGCAACCCATAGTTGAGCGTTTGAAGTGGGCTAAATCTGCTGGGAGATTCCATGGCATGACACCGTCACGCCCAATTACTCCATCTTCATCCATTGCCACAATCATTCCTAATTTCATCTGTTTCACCTCATACGCTAATCGGGGCAGTAATATGTGGATGGTGATTATAATCCACAATTTCAATATCATCATAAGAAAAATCATCAATTTCAGTACATTCTGGATTGAGTTTCAAACGAGGTAATTCTAGTGGTACTCTTCCGACTTGCTCTCTTGCTTGCTCAAGATGATTTAGGTAAAGGTGTGCATCTCCAATAGTGTGAATGAAATCTCCAGGTTTCAAACCACAAACTTGTGCCATCATGCAAGTTAGCAAACTGTATGAAGAGATGTTGAAAGGCACTCCTAAGAATACGTCTGCACTACGCTGATAAAGTTGGCAAGACAACTCACCATTGGCTACATAGAATTGGAAGAATGCGTGACAAGGCATCAATGCCATATCATCTAATTCACCTACATTCCAAGCTGATACAATGATTCTGCGTGATCCGGGGTTCTCTCGCAGTTGCGCCACTGCTTCCCTTATTTGGTCAACAACTCGGCCATCATTTCCTTCCCAAGCACGCCATTGTTTACCGTATACTGGACCGAGGTCACCATTTTCGTCAGCCCACTCATTCCAAATTCGAACTTTGTTGTCTGTCAAGTAGCGTGTGTTTGTATCGCCTGATAAAAACCAAAGAAGTTCGTGAATGATGCTAGGCCAGTGAACTCGCTTGGTAGTAATAGCGGGAAACCCTCTCCTAAGGTCATACCTTGATTGGTGCCCAAACACAGAAATTGTTCCAGTTCCCGTTCTATCATCCCGCTCTACACCCTCTTGAAGGATGAGTTTGAGTAGATGCTGATACTGGTCCATACTGACGCCGGCATCAAGGGGGGAATTGACGCACTAAGAACAAATCGCTTCACTTTCCCTTTTCACAGGGTTCATGGTGCACCTAGTGCAGCGATAGTTGCGATACTTTGGTTAGTGAATTGCCGGTATAATTCCCCCAGTTCTTCGCGGCGTTTTTCTTCTGGCATCGCCTCTATTTTTGCCACTTTTCCATCATCTAAATTTGCTCCGCCATCATGGCTAGCCCATTCATTCCAAGTTATTGGGCTAGCAAATTTTAATTCAGTACGTTTCCAAGTTCGAGGTAGAAAAGGTTCACCTGGTGCTAGGATTTCTCTTGCCCCATTTATTCCACAAAAAACGATTGGGGT
>CBFHYB010000138.1:0-3631 GCA_965659915.1 Candidatus Thalassarchaeaceae archaeon | reverse complement strand
ATTTGAGGAAAATGGGTTTGTGCTTGGTCGTAACAAAACCATGCTTCGTCATATTCATGTCTCTTCTCGTGTAAGTGACCCAGTTCTATCCACGCTTCATGATTGAAAGGTCTTTGAGCGAGTAATTTTCTGACAAGGCGAATAAATAATTCTTCATCTACTGTTCTAACTCTCTCCAATCTTCTTCCAAATAACACATTAGCCCTAGGGTCGCTTAAATCAAGGTGGAAGAATCTAGCTTCTAAATAAACTAGAAAATCTGTTGTAATAAATTGCTCCCAATATTCAGGATCAAGTGGGTCTGCTGTAAGTGATGCTGACAATAAAGAGAAACCGTGTTCTAGCATATTTACTTCTGCAAGTTGTTGCAGATGTTCTGGGTCTCTCCCCAATACAGCAAACAAATCTTCTAAAACCGCTCTTAATCCAATTTCATCTTCTGCTAAAGTTTTGATTTCAGCAAGCATACGCCAATTTTCTTCGTGAGTAAAATCGTGTAGAACTGCTTGACGTGCACTTTGTTCTGCCCATTTTAAGTTCTGAGTGGATAGTTCTGGGGTTTTTTGTGCTAAAGCAAGGAACTTTTTGGCTTGTGAACGATGTCTATTTCCAAGACTACGACGAGGATGTTGTAATGAGGAGCCACTACTATTCGCCATGTCCTGCTCTAATGGTTGGCCCCATTGAAGTTTCCCAATTATTGAGTGGCTTACAATACGGATGTATATGGCTTCTTGTCGCTCCCAAATGGGATAGTTGCATCATAACCAATTTTTGAAGTTAATCCATCATCAGTCCTAGTAGGGTCTAGGCTACTACCTCGCTGATTACTGAGGATTACCGTGTCTTTGTCGGGTTGCCATCTAGTCATCAAAGCCCACTCAACCCTTATTGGGTCAGCCGGATTAATATCCGTATCAACAATAGTTACGGCTTTCATTGAGGGGTGGCCACTAAATGCAGCCATTATTGCATTCTTAGCATCTTCACTAGATTGCGGTACAATCTGAACAACCGCTGCAAGCCAACCTGACCCACCAGATGTCATGACCACATCTCGGCAATCACACACTTTCGAAACACTAGAGAAAATAGTTGGTGCGCGGGGGAGGCCCATTAGCGCATGATGTTCTGCTAGCGCCGGTAATATAGCATGAAATATTGGATTGTGTCGATGATGAATAGAATGAACTTGAATGACTGGTTGTTTACGAACATCATCAATTGTACCAGTAATATCAATGTAAGGCCCTTCATCATCATCTTCATTGGTGATTGTTGCACACATGGCGTATTCTGCATCTGCTGGCACAGTCACACCATTTTCTAATGCGATAACTTGCATAGGTTCGCCATAGAATTTTTGATACAGAGATGAGGCTACAGTTAGTTCATCAATTGGTTCATTGAATGACATTGCCGCTGCTAATAGGAGGCAGGGGTCTGCCCCGTTAACAATAGCAATATCCACGCTATCACCCTGTTCTCTAGCTTCGTCTACCATTGTTCTGAGGTGCCTTGGTACTAATCTCGCCACTAGATGATTTTCATCTCTGACAAATTGTCGGTGGAACGAAACATTTCGTATTCCATCATATTCGGCTATGATAATACTGGCCGACATGTATCGCCCTCTATCTTGGGGATAGTGGTGTGGGATTGGTAGTTTACCCAAATCTACAGGTTCAATGGAATTTTCCATTACTGGTGCTCCCCCCTCACACTCAATTGGGTCTGAACGGTTATCCATAGCCCATTCTAGGGTGCTAAGTAATTCGGCCGGCTGGATACCAAAATGATTCGTCATATTATCTCTGAGACATACATTTGCTGCGGCTGAATGTCCATCTGCGCCTTCAACATTAGTGAACATTATGGCTTCACTTGGGTGGGATTCAATTTGCAATCTCATCTCATTGATTGGGCTCGTATTGTCAATCCTGACGGCCCCATCAAGATGGTCTCTGAATGCCATTGTGACGGCGACTTAGATACATCGCTTGAAGGTTGGGGGCATATAATTGAACGAGGCAAGAATCGGCAGCCTGCGTCTCTGTCTATTGATTCAATGCCGATGGCCTCATATACGCAAGGTAGGTCGGCGGCTTGCTTCAAGGTGTAATCATGGGTAGAGGACTCTTTGCAGGTGCGAAAATGAAGCGGGACAGACAGCGATTTCGCTGGAAGGATCGTGGTTACAAAAAGCGAGTTCTCAAGCTCAAACAAAAGTCGGATCCATTAGGTGGTTCAGCACAAGCCAAAGGGATTGTTATTGAGAAGGTTGGAATTGAAGCTAAGCAGCCCAACTCAGGTATTCGTAAGGCAGTGAAAATTAGTTTAATCCGAACTGGAAACAAGTTGACTGCATTCGCACCAGGTGACGGTGCAATCAATTTCATTGATGAGCACGATGAAGTCATGGTCGAAGGTATCGGTGGACGCATGGGGCGTTCTTACGGAGATATCCCTGGAGTTAGGTTCAAGGTAATCAAGGTCAATGGTGTTTCACTTAATGAAATGGTTAGAGGCCGTAAAGAGAAGCCAATTCGCTGAGGTGAAATAATGAGTGATGAAGTTGAAGAAGAAGAAGTTGAAGATGAACCTTCAGAGGAGAAGGTAGTCAACGAAGCACCAATTGCAGGAATTGGTACACTTGTTTTCAACAAATGGGATGCAACTACAGTATCTTGTGAAGATCCAGGTATTGCACCTTACATTAATCTCAAAACAGTCGGGGTGCCTCACACAGGAGGCCGCCACGCAAATGCTTGGTTTGGTAAGAGCAAGTTATCAATCGTTGAGAGATTTATCAACGGATTGATGAGAACTGGGAAATATACTGGTAAAAAAACAACTGCTACTAAAGCATTTGAGGCAGCATTGGACCGTATTGCAGAGAGAGATGATACCAACCCCCTACAAGTGTTTGTTGATGCATTAGCAAATTCAGCACCAATGGAAGAGATTACACGTATTAAATTTGGAGCTGTAAGCCAGCCAAAAGCGGTTGACAGTGCACCTATGCGCCGAATTGATGTTGCCATCAGACATTTGGCTACAGGTTCCACTCAAGCAACCCGTAAGAGCACTCGAACTCTCACTGAAGGTATCGTAACTGAAATCTCCAAAGCAGCCAATGGAGATGTTACATCCTATGCTATTGGTAAGAAAGAAGAAGTAGAGAGAATTGCAGCATCTGCGCGTTAATTTTCGTTGATTATTTCAGTTGATGAAATCACATTGTCTGAGGAATCAGTTCCTTGAAGTTAATAGGGCTAATACAATGGCAGATAAATTACTAAGAAATGGTATAGTGATGATATGTCGAATTTAATTGTAGATTCAAATCCAATTAAGTTGAATTGGATAAACGTAATTTTTCTTATTATCACACCAGTGTTGGCACTTTTCGGTTCAATATGGCATGGTATAACATATGGTATTACTTGGGTTGAACTAAGCATTTTTTTCATTTGGTATTTTGCTTGTGGATTATCTATTACTGTAGGTTACCACAGATTATTTTCTCACCGGAGCCATCAAGCAAATTTACTTCTAAGAATTTTATACGCACTTTTCGGGGCGGGGGCTTTTCAAAATTCTATTTTGGAATGGTGTAGCGATCATCGTA
>CBFHYB010000137.1:0-3689 GCA_965659915.1 Candidatus Thalassarchaeaceae archaeon | reverse complement strand
CATAGCGCCGATAAAAGGCCCATGCACGAACTACTGCACCGGAGTTACCGTGCCACTGCTGTACCTTACCTATGCTATTCACAGGGTCTTCCCATGAATATGCCCAACCGTCTAATCCCTGTTCATCCTTCTCTCTAACAACCAGAGGTTTTGGCAAAAATTGTGCTAAGTGACTCTTTACCCCTATTGGGCCAGAGCCCGGACCGCCTCCACCATGTGGTTGAGAGAATGTCTTGTGGAGATTGTAGTGCACCGCGTCGAATCCCATCAATCCTGGTGAAGTTTTTCCTAGAATTGCGTTGAAGTTTGCACCATCATAATACATCTGCCCGCCAGCATTGTGAACAATCTCAGTGGCTTCTGCAATTTCAGGCTCAAATATTCCCAAAGTGCTTGGATTTGTCACCATCATAGCAGCAGTATCGTCGCCAACGACTGCACGTAATGCATCAAGGTCAAGTCTACCATTTTCATTACTAGGGATTTCTATGATTTGGTACCCACACATTGCCGCTGATGCTGGATTAGTGCCATGAGCAGAATCCGGCACGATGACTTTGTCGCGGTTTCCTTGCCCAATACTTCTATGATATTCTTGAATACAACGAATTGCCGCAAATTCACCCTGTGCACCTGCAACTGGTTGAAGTGTTACTGTATCCATTCCAGCGCAGTGTGAAAGCATTTCTTGCATCTCATAAAATATCGCCATCAATCCCTGTAAATGAGATTTAGGGGCAAGTGGATGCAAGTCATTCATTCCAGCCATTTGAACAATTTTTTCATTGACTCTAGGATTGTGTTTCATCGTGCATGAACCAAGTGGATAAAATCCAGTATCTATCCCGAAATTACGACGCGAAAGCCATGTGTAATGCCGTACTAATTCAGGCTCGCTAGCACGTGGCCAGCGAGGCAATGATTTACGCCTAATTGATTCAGGGATTCCAGCTATTGCTTCCTCCTCAGAAAGTAATGGAGCTGGCTGGGCATACCCAGCCTCTGGAGCACCATCAAATGCAAATAAATCACTCACGACTCCACCCCCGACATAGACGAAACCCAAGATTCCAAACCGCCTACAAGTGCTGCCACATCTTCACCAGTCGTTTGATCTGTAGCAGTGATGTGTAACCAAGTATCATCGGCTCCAGTCATAACATCACAAAGGGCAAGTCCAGCCGTCACACCCAACTTGTCAAGGTGGTTTAACGCACTCTTGGCAGAACCCGGCAAAACAACCGTGAATTCGTTGTACGAAGCGCCATTAGTGAATAGTAAGTTAACCCCTTCAATCGCCAAAACCCCAGCCATGGTAACTTGGCAAGCGGCAGTGTTCCTCAGAGCTAATTTCTGTAAACCAATAGGTCCTAGAAGAGCCATATGAATGCCACCCATCAGAGCAATTAGCGTTTCATTTGAACATATGTTACTAGTCGCTTTATGGCGTCTAATATGCTGTTCTCTAGTTGAAAGTGTGAGGGTGAAAGCATCTTTTCCTTTGTCATCAAAGGTCTTGCCCACAATGCGGCCTGGCATCTGGCGAAGATACTTCTCCGTACAGGCGTAAATTCCGTAAATCGGACCACCTGCTGTGGCACCAATTCCAAATGGTTGACCTTCGGCAACGACAATGTCAGCACCCCAATTCCCAGGTGCTTCTAGTACACCCAATGATGTAGCATTAACACCAACAACTAAGGCTGTATTTTCGCCAATTATTTGTTTCAATTCTGCTAAGTTTTCATCAATTACTCCAAACGGATTTGGTTGTTCCACATAGACTGCACAACAACCATGAGCAGCCTCAGCAGATTTCAAATCAACCATTCCATTTTCATTCCATTTGAGAGTGCGGATTTCAACATCAGCACCGCAGGAATAATTCTCAATTACCGATAATCGATGCTCGGGCAGCCATTCAGTGACATACACTACATTCTTCTGAGTCGCTTTTTTGTTGTGGACCCTTACTGCACAGTTTAGTGCCTCTGCTGCAGCAGTTGAAGCATCATACATACTAACATTAGAAACGGGGAGTGCTACTAATTCTGAAACCATTGTTTGGAATTCCCATAATGCCTGTAACATTCCTTGACTGACTTCTGGTTGATAAGGTGTATAAGAGGTTAGAAATTCACCACGAGTTGCCATTGCCGCAACCATTGAAGGCACGTAATTCCCGTACAATCCAGCCCCAAGAAAATTGGGTCGGCTATTTATCGCAACATTTGCTCCAAGTAACCTATTCGCATCAGCCATGATTTCTTCTTCAGTTTGTGGCGTAGGTAAATTCAGAGGAGAATCTCTTCTTACAGCCTCAGGAATATCAGAAAATAGTTCATCCATTGAGGATAAACCCATTTCCTTGAGCATTATCGCTTCGCGCCCAAGATTTGGCAAATGGTCAACCATGGCAACACACCGCGACTATTCGTGAACACATACAGAACATGAACCTTCACCACGCAGGATACAGTTTACAAAAGGAATTAGACAGGTGCGCCAAGCAAGTATACATCCCATCCATGAGACTCAAGCATCTCAACATCTAGAACACGTCTACCATCATAAATTAGTGAATGATTTGCTTTTTCTGTAAGGGCATTCCAATCCATTTCCAATACTTCATCATGGGCTGTCACAAGGATAGCGATGTCAAAGGGTGAAATCTCGCCTTCACTTCTAACTAAAGTTGCTAACTCATTTGGAAATAAACGATCATCAACTAATGGGTCAAAGGTTTGAACGTTGCAACCCATTTCAACAAGTGCTTCTGCCAACGGTTCAGCTGGAGTCTCCCGGGGGTCTCCTATCCCCGGCTTATACGACCAACCAAGAAGCAAGACATTAGCATTAGACATTGAAATATCTTTTCGCTCAAGAATTACAGACACGTCCATCGCTACATTCCTAGGCATTGAACTATTGACTTCCCTTGCAGAAGTTATTAGCTCAACTGGAGCACCAGACTTCTTGGCCTTCTCAATCAGATAGTAAGGATCAACGGGTATACAGTGCCCACCAACACCAACCCCTGGGCGGTATCTGTGAAAGTTCCACTTAGTTGCAGCAGCATCCAATACTTGCTCAACATCAATTCCAAGAACTGGGAAAATTCTTGCTAATTCGTTAACAAGAGCAATGTTAAGGTCTCGTTGTACGTTTTCTACTACCTTAGACGCCTCAGCAACTTCCAAAGCCCCAACGTAAGTCACCCCTCCAGAAGTAAGTGTATCATACAAATTAGCGAGGTCAGAACCAACGATTTCATCAGGCGAGCCAACAACTCTAGGTACTTGCCGAACTCCATGTTCAGAATCACCTGGAACAAATCTCTCTGGGCAATATGCAAGATGAACATCGTCACCTTCAACAAGACCTGCCGCCTCTAAAAGAGGAGCCCAGACTTCACGAGTAACTCCTGGATAAACAGTTGATTCCAAGACTACGATTGTACCGCTTCCTTTAGCAATAGAAGAAAATACTGCTGCACCCGCTGAAGAAACATAAGTCAAATCAGGTAGACGACTGTCAGTCACAGGGGTTGGAACCGTAACTAAAATAACGTCACAATCAGGTACTAATTCGCTTGAATCTGTTGAAATTCGCCAAAAATCACTTTGTGATGAAGGAATCAAATCATCGTGTTGTGGGTCATCACCTGGATTTTCACCCGCTAGTAAAGC
>CBFHYB010000136.1:0-3689 GCA_965659915.1 Candidatus Thalassarchaeaceae archaeon | reverse complement strand
CGGAAGTTGTGATAGTTGTTCCCCAACCCAATGTGCCTCTTCTTCAATATCTGCAGAATCTTTTGCCAATGTGGCAAGACAACGCATTGATGCTAGATTACCAGGGGCGAGGTTACTGGCGACTTCTTTGTAACATGCTCTCGCCCAAGCATCCTCTCCCAATTCGTGGGCTATTTCTCCTAAACGACGGGCTTCTAGAGCAGTAAGACCTAGATTCTTGGGGCCGTGAATATCTAATTCCGTGAATAGATCAAACAAACGGTTTGCCAACGCCATTACTCCTGAATCTGGCTTCTCCTCGGCTTGAGTGAAATCACCATCAGTAGGATGTGTTGCCAACATCCCCCTAATTGCTACCAACAATTGTTCTGCTGCTTCTCTAATGCTTGGTGAACCAATTTCTGAATCAAGAGATGATTCCAAACTACTGATTGAATTATGTGCTGAAATCAAACCTTTCAACTTCGGTTGGGTATGAATTAATGCAGCACAATCATCTGAAAGTCTGCCAACTTCATCGATTAACAACATCATCTGTGTTGCCTGTCCTGCTCGTTCTGCAGCGGCATCACGGCTATACCTTCGGAAATGCCCATCAACCTGAATCATCCAGAAAATAATTCCTCCACCAAGTAGTGTTCCGAACAAGGTCAACCCAATTTCGAGCGGTGTCATAGACACCTCAGCCTACTGATTGCCTACTTGATGTTGACCCTCACTCTCCCGTAGGGAGAGCGATTTCACCACCCTCTACATTTTTCCGACAATGCTCCACTATTGATGCTATTAACAACGAAATTTGGTGTTTTTTTGACTTAGAAGCCGTGTGTTTTGACGGTTCGGATTACCTTAGCATGGTATTGTCCAAAAAATAGAGAATATCCCTGAAATTTTCCTATTTGACCCCCTAGGGGTCAAGGGAACTATTGACAACCAACAGCGGACTCGCTGAAACGGGGATACCTCTTGGAGAGCGGTGACTTACTAGCCGAGCGTCGGCAACGATGGAGTAATCAGGGCTTTGATGCTGATGCGATTACTACCCATCTTGAAAATCTCGGTGGGAACATTTCGGAATCGGTAATCCGGCTTGAAAACGCAATGGTCACTGCCCTTTCACTCCGCCAAAAAGTTGCTAATTGGCCCACCCAATGGCCTGAAAGAGATGAATTATTGGAAATTCTACGTGATCCAACAAACTTGCAAGCAGGTGAAAGAAAATGGCGCGATGTGATTGCCAATAGAAGGCCGTGGGTTTTCACAGCAGAGGATTCTCGCCATAGTTGGTCGAGAGAGGGGCGGAGTGAGGAATTGAACCAATGGCTTGAACGCCTAGAAGCAATTGATGAATCAATGACGCCTTACTCAAACGATGTTATTTCAGCAATAGAAAATGTTAGTCCTATCAACTACATTGAAGAAGTTGTTTCAAATCTTGAACAACGCCAAATCAGGCGTACAGGAATTCTTGAAGAAATGGTTGAACATTTACGCCAGGAAAGAGGTTGGGCAATGACTGCATTAAGTGGTAATCTACAGGAAAGATACCGTGAAGTTGATCGTATCCAAGAGATGGACACCACTCTCGGAAATATTGAGGAAGTTGTCGATGAAGTGATTTCAATATATGATGCTGATGTTGGAAAGAATTTACTTCAAAAAGCAACTCTTGCCCAAAAAATGGAAGATTCTACAAGGCTAAAAACAATTCAAGAAAAGGCTGAACAAATAGGTGCTGATTACACCACAAGGCTTGCAGATATTTCTGCATGGCTCGAAAAACTGAGACAAAATGGATTGCACATCAATGCACCAGAACACCCACAACCATCTGATCTCCTGAACCTAGAGGAGCAAGTAGATGATATAGAAAAAAGGGTTGTTAGACTAAATGAATCTTGGATAAAACTTGACTCGTTGCTGACACTTTTTCCCGAACATGCTGGGGATGCAATTGCTTTGCAAGGACAAGTAGAGAGAGTGGAAAGTGTTGAAAAATTACTCGCGGTTCTTGAAACAAGAAGAGATGAGAGAGAGCAACAATCACGAGCTAGATTGAATTCTTGGCGGGATTCTGGATTTGAGGTGGAACCTCTTGAAACATTACTCAATAATCGACCTAGAACTGGTTGGTTAGCAATTGATGAACATGCTAAAAAAATTCAGGTCTGTAAACAGATATTAGCAACTATTGAAAGCATTGATGTTTCTTTTGATGGTGCTGATGAAGTTGACGATTGGCGTACTAGAATTACCTCAATTGATGTTGATTCTGATGATTATGAATTAATTCAGGAAGGTGTAACTAAGAGATTGCGCCGTAATCGCTGGCATCGTGAAAAATTGGACGCCGCGAGAATTACTATGGCAACTTTATGGCCAGCGGAAATAAATCCACACGATCTTGCATTATCTGAATATGAAAAAATTATCATCAGTTTAGAATCTGGTGAAAGTGTTGTTAAAATTACGAGAAAATCAACTGAAAATAGAGTTGATAGATTATTGTCTGCAACTATTGCAGAACTTGACATGTGGCGGCAGGAAGGATGGGATGTTTCGGCACTTGATGAATTAGTTGAAAGAGACCATATTGAATTGTGGATTCAACTCCCTAATTTGAGAGAGGCTATTTCTAATCACAATTATTTGATTGAAAGATTGTTGAGACTACCACTTGAACGTGATAAAAATTTGTTACAAGATGTGGTGGAAAACTCGGCTAGGCCAGACCAATTAACTAAACTCAATGATTCTATTCCTGAACTTGCAAAGCACCTCTCTGCTTTACCTGCAAAAGACTCTAGAAAAATTAACCTCTTTACCCCAACAACGCCACAGGTTTTCGCTAAATTACATCCATTAAAACCCGTTCTTCAGCCGGTTACTGAATCTGCAAAACCTGTAAAAAGAAAGGTTACTGAAACTGTTGAGACATTACAGACTAAACCAGCAAAAATAGTTCCCACACCTACTGAAGTTCAATCAAGTGTATCTTTGAAAATAGATGATGGTGATTCAATTATTACAACATCAGACGCACCCACTGTGAAATGGGATGAAGATGTGGGTGGCGACTTCAACAAACCTCCATCAGATTTCGATGGTTCAACATGGGAAGGATTACGACAAAAAATTGGTATCCCTATGAATAATTCGCCAAGGGATGTGCGTGTTCAACGGTTAGCAAGATTATGTGAATTGTTGCAACCTAATAATGGTGAACAAAGTGAAAGTGAATTGCAATTAATATATCGATTAGACAAGGTCGCTGATCAACTGCAACAATGGACTGTTCAGCGGCTTGAAAGGAGGCACTGCTCTCTTGAAGGGAATTTAGCAGATACATCTCAACGATTGGCTGAAAAATTAGATGAAATACCTGGTCCGGGGTTCAATTTACCTCGTGATACTGATGAAACGGAATTACCTAATGTTGGCGACATTAAAGCTATTTCAGAACAAGTGAGGCGATTAGAAGCAACTGCAAAAATACCATTTGCTAAAATGAAAGATGTCGCTAATGCAAATGCTTGAGTGGTTCATTCGCTCAAATCATTGAGTAAATCAATTGCTTCATCCTTACTGATTAAATCTTCTCGCGGTGCCGCTTCAACTTCGAAACTGCTCGGCTCTTTAGCAACTTGAGGAGCGAATGGATCTGGTGCCATTTGGCCCACTCCAACTGG
>CBFHYB010000135.1:0-3697 GCA_965659915.1 Candidatus Thalassarchaeaceae archaeon | reverse complement strand
TAGTACACTCCAGTGGGTCAACTGCAATATCAATCTGCAAGGCTCCCGCCTCACCCTGCATTGAACCAAGTGGCTCACCAATCCACAACATTGGTGCATCATCTCTCTCACCCTCACCAATAGCCACACGGCCATCAAATGGGACTGAGTCGAATACACCTCGCATTGCTTCCACAGCGGCACCATCAGCCAATTTACCATCGCCGCGACCACGCCATTTTGCTGCCGCTATTGCTGCTGCTTCAGTCGCTTTCACAAAGTGGGATGTCAAATCACTAGTCTTCGCCATGGTTGCCGGAGGACCTATCGGTTCTCAATGTGGCGGTCACGAACCTTTGTTCTTTTCAAGAACTTGGATGGATTCTATTTGAGTTTCTGGATACTGCCCGTGTTCGTCCTTTTCTAATGATTTTACCATATCCCATGCGCATAGAAGACCTGCTGAAACGCCCACAATTGCTTCCATCTCAACACCAGTTTTCCAATGTGCGGAAACTGACAATGTGCAGCGAAGAGAATCCTCTTCCCAAGCCCAAGATACATTACATCCTTCAATGGGGATTACATGGCAATGAGGAATGATTCTTGGTGTATCTTTTACTGCTTGAATGGCAGCAACAGTAGATGCTTCTAATACATCCCCTTTTGCAATCAACCCATTCCGAATCGCATCGGCTGAATCTGAGGATAAACGCAGTAATCCAGTAGCAATGGCGCTTCTCTCAACAATTGGTTTATGCCCGATTGGTACTATTCCATCTATTCCGTCATTCATCCCAAACCACCTTTCCAAATCGTGCCATCGGCCCTAACTTCTTTTTTCCACAGGGGGGCTTGAGATTTCAGTTCATCTATCAACCAACTACAGGCCTCAAAACCCTCTGCTCTATGTGGGCTTGCAACATGAATTGCTACAATTGGTTCACTTGGCCCCACGCTCCCAGTCCGATGCGCCATTGAAACCGAAGATACACCAAACTTAGAGAGTGCTTCATGACCAAGGTTTGAGAGAACTTGTGGTAATTTTTCTTCCCACGCATCAAATTCTAATCTTTTTATTTCCACCCCATCATCCACTCCTCTAGTAATACCGAGAAATGAAACAATGCTTCCACAACCATCTAAGTGGAGTTTTTCTCTGACTGCAGTTGAATCAAGAGATTCTGCCGCGGCAACCACGATAACTCTCTCATTTGCAGTCATTTGAATTATCTGAAAAAGCACCCCCGCATTAAACCGCCGATAGCGAATGTTTCATGATTGAAGGGCCTCCCGAAGAAATTGATGGTTACGGTGGCTGGTACCGATGAACCCATTCAAATCATGGGTGCTGGACTCTCAGGGCTATCTGCTGCCATAATTTTAGCTAAAGCCGGGCGCGAAGTGCATATACATGATATTCGCAATGATTCAGGGGCAAGATTTGATGGGGATTTTCAAGGGATTGAAAATTGGACTAGCGATAATGATTTCATGGACGAAATGAGAGAATGGGGTATTGATCCTGATGAATTTAAGACTACTGCATTTCATCAAGTTGATGTCATTCATCCTGACGATGTCATCACTCAGGCATGGAGTCCAACCATTGCATTCCGAGTTATTGAAAGAGGTACAGCACCCCATACAATTGACCAAGGCCTAAAGCGTCAAGCGGTTGCTGCAGGAGCAAATATTCACTACAAATCAAGGGTAAAGCCGGAGGATTGCCACATTGTAGCCGCCGGCCCGAAGGATACCTCAGCACTTGCCTATGGTGAAATATTTGAGACATCACATCCAGACCATGTGTCGTTCCACTTCAATGACAAGTTAGCCCCAGGGGCCTACGCCTACCTGATTGTCATTGACGGAATCGGACTAATTTGCACCTGTCTTTGGCGAAAACAAAAGAAGAGTGGGCGATATCTCAATGAAACCATAGCTTGGTATGACAAGCATTATCCAGAACTTGACAGAAAACCGATTAAACGAGTTGGCGGAAAAGGTGACTTCACAATTAATCGTAATTACACTGTTGACGGCCGCCACTACGTAGGCGAAGCCGGAGGCCTTCAGGACTTCATGTGGGGTTTTGGTATGCGATGTGCTATCACAAGCGGCGTATTTGCGGCAAAGGATATTCTTGGTGAATGTAATTATGATGATGAAGTCAGAAAACGACTACTACCTACAGTAAAAACCTCAATATCTAATCGCTGGCTTATGAATCGAGTTGGAGATCGAGCCTTCAAACGAATCTCCCTTTCTTGGATGAAGAATCAAAAAAAGAAGCAAGATGGTTTACCTTTCATTGGTCGGCTCTTCCGACCCGACATTTTCAGAGGGCTGGTATATCACCTCGCTGCAAAGTGGATGCTGAAAAAAGTCAATGTATCAGATGGACGAGTTATCCATCGACTACCCTATCGAAAAGCTCTGAAGCGGGATATTTGGGAGCCAAGTGAGGAAGCCCTCGCCATTGAGAAAGAGTGGAAACTTTCTCGCAAAGGTGGAGGAACGGAATCTTTCTCCGAAGAGGAATAAGCAACCATTACATCGTATTAACGATATTCACGAGTGATGTCTTTTCCTGGGAATTGGTCCTCAGACTCTCGGTACACTGTTCTTAGATTGTTTACCCAGTTCATTTGCTGAGTTACTATCCAGAACTCCTTTATTCCGATATCCTCCGATGTGTCCATCCAACCCATAACAATCTCCATTGTCATTCTCGCCCCCTCGCGATGTGGGTAGGCAAACACATCCATACTGAGTGGTGGTGTTGCTACAATTTCTCTATCTTTGACATTTGAAAGTTGTTCAAACAATGTTTCATACGCCTTCTTGATGAGGCTACGCCTTGATTCATCTTGAGTTGGTCTACGACAATCTGGGCCAACAACATGAATTAATTTCTTGGCTGACAAACCATAAGGTTCTGTAATTACAGATGTCCCCACTGGGCAAGGTTGCATGTTTTCTTTCCTGCGCTCAACAGCAATAGCATCGCAGGCTGCACGAAGTTCTGGGCCCGCCTGTTTGTGAATTGCTGCATCAACCCCTTCCTGTCCTGCAAGACGGTTGTTTGCAGTAGTTACCATCACATCTGCTTCAATCTTGGAAATGTCGCCAATAATGACTTTTACCAAGCCATTCTTGCACTGTCGCGCCATGAAAACATCTGCCATGTTTGGAGCAGGTGAGGCCGTCGGCAATATACCCCTCGTTGAATAGACCTAATTTGCGGCATTTTTCAGTATAAAATACTGACACGAATGCGATAATGTATTGAGCAAGAAGAACTTAACAACAGTTGTGTCGAGCGTACGCTTTAGCCTCGCTTTGGTCTTACTTCTAGTGACCATGCCATGGGCTAATTTTAGTAGCCAACCTAAGGTACTAGACACAGAAGAAACAAATTCCTTCAGTAGCGATATTTGGAATGAGACTCCTTTCAGAGATGTTGCAATCCCAGAAACATTCACTTTTCTAAATTACATTGACTATTCCGATGTTGGTGTTCTGATTAACAATAAAAGTGAGGCAAGTAAAACCATTGGATATGCTTTTGTTGCCGCCCGTAATATTAGTGCCAACCATATTTTCCTTTTTGATAATGATAGTACACCTACTGCTGAAACCATTAACCCCACTCAATTTGACATTTATTTTGCAGAACCATTACGACAAATGATTAGTGATCGGAATTTGACTA
>CBFHYB010000134.1:0-3776 GCA_965659915.1 Candidatus Thalassarchaeaceae archaeon | reverse complement strand
AAAGGAGAACTCCTGAAGAGAGGAAAAGAACACATCCAAGTATGTCGAGTTGAAGGTCTCTCTGATGACCTTGATGGCACCCGTAAAATTATCTCTAGAATTCTTGAATTGTCAGCAGTGCGGAAGCAAATTGATGATGTAGAGGGAAGTGATGATTAATGTTTAGTGGAATCGTTCAGGGAACTGCTGAAATTACTTCAGCAACCCAACGCGATGATGTCTTAACTATCGAAGTAAAGTTGGGTGTAAAACTGATTGACGGATTAGAAATCGGCGCCAGCGTTGCAGTTGATGGAGTCTGCTTGACAGCAGTTGAAATTGCTGAATCAACAGCAAAATTTGACATTATTGAAGAGACTATTCGTTGCACTACTCTAGATATGGAGCGCGAAAACACTCAAGCAAACATTGAGCGCTCACTAAAATTTGGTGACGAAATCGGTGGCCACAATGTATCAGGGCATGTTACCTCAGTGGCCACTATCAGTGAAATCAAACAAGGGATAAACGGCAGAACTCTGCAGTTAACCAGTGAAGAAAAAGAAATCTCCTATCTGATGCCAAAAGGATTTGTTGCGATTGACGGAATCAGTCTAACAGTTGGTGAAGTGAATCGCTCAACCGCTACCTTTGATGTGCATTTGATTCCAGAGACTATTGCTGTCACAACAATCGGTGAAAAACAGATTGGAGACAAAGTTAATCTTGAACTTGATTCGGCAACAGTTGCCGCTGTTGAAGCGGCAAAACAGATGTTAGCAAACCAGCAATAAAAATGAAATCCAAGAAGCCTACCGAAAAATGGAAGTGAAGAGATGAGTCACAGTATTGGCATCGTTTGTGGAGAATTCCACAGAACTGAAGTTGAAATGATGCTCGCATTTGCTACTGATAGTGCCATAGAACAGGGTCTTGAAGTCGGCGAGGTTGTTTGGGTTCCAGGGTCAATGGAAGCCCCATTGGCTGCAGCAAGACTGCTTGAACAAGAAAACATTGCTGGAGTCGCATGTTTAGGCATCATTGAGAAAGGTGAAACTCAACATGGTTTAGCAATGGGACAAGCAGTCATCAAATCTCTAATTGAGGCACAACTCGAATTTGACAAACCGGTTGGACTTGGGATTATTGGACCTGGGGCTGAGCCTCAGCACATAGAACCTAGATTAGAACCACATGCTCGAGCCGCAATCGCTGCAATCGCCAAAATGTTGAATTGAATTTCATTCTCAATATTGATGAGGGGGCTACACCCCCGCCTCCATATGGCAGATGTCCACAACGTCATCATCATCGGCTCGGGACCTGCTGGATACACAGCCGGATTATACGCAGCAAGAGGGATGTTAGAGCCGCTGATGTTTGCTGGATACGCTTCTGGCGGCCAACTAATGCTAACATCTGACATCGAAAATTTCCCAGGATATCCTGAAGGAATCGCTGGACCAGAAATGATGGCTGAATTACGCCAACAAGCTGAAAGATTTGGTTTGACAGTTGAGGATAAAAATGCAGAGAAGGTTGACTTCTCATCTCGCCCCTTCAAAGTGACAGTGGAGGGTGAAGAACACCTCGCTAAAGCCGTTATTATCACCACGGGAGCCGATGCAATTTGGCTAAACGCAGAAGGTGAACGAGAGCAGAAAGGAAAGGGTGTTAGCACCTGTGCAACCTGTGATGGGTTTTTCTTCCGCGACCAAGAAGTGATTGTGGTTGGAGGAGGAGATTCAGCAATGGAAGAGGCCCATTTCCTAACCCGCTTTGCCTCAAAAGTGACCGTCGTTCACCGAAGAGAGTACTTCCGCGCCTCACAAACAATGTATGACCGCGTGGCTAACCACCCGAAAATTGAGATTTTACTACACAGGCAAGTCAAGCGCTGGTTATCCGACGAATCCGGATTATCCGGAGCGATTATTGAGGACCCTCGAGATGGTTCAGAGTATGAAATATCCTGCACGGGTGCATTCATCGCAATAGGACATACACCAAACACTCCATTCCTTGAAGGTCAAGTTAAGACCGATGAGAGTGGCTACATCATTCACTCTGAACACACAATGACCTCTGTACCAGGTGTATTTGCTGCTGGAGATGTAGTTGATACACGCTACCGCCAAGCGATTACTGCTGCTGGCATGGGTTGCCAAGCAGCTATGGATGCTGAGAAGTGGCTTGAAGAAAATTAGTGGCAAACCGAATAGGTGAGTAGCACCTCGCACATACCAATGAGTGACCTAACAGCAGATGAAAGAGGGCGCTACGCGCGCCACCTCATCCTTCCTGATGTTGGTATTGAAGGCCAGCAGAAATTGAAGGATGCAAGCGTATGTGTCATCGGTGCTGGCGGATTAGGATCGCCAGCACTTCTCTATCTTGCAGCGGCTGGAATTGGTCGCATAGGGATAGTCGATGATGATTTGGTCGATTTAACAAATCTCCAACGCCAAATCATCCACTCAAACACAGCGATTGGAGAAGCAAAAGCTGAATCTGCTGCCCGCAGGATTTCCGAACTAAATCCAGAAATCACTGTTGATATCCACAACTGTAGACTCGGCATTGAAAATGCCCTTGATATCCTAGCAGAATATGATGTCATTGTTGATGGAGTTGACAACATTCCAACCCGCTACATTATTTCTGACGCGTGTGAGATATTAGGGAAACCTTGGGTCTATGGAAGCATTTTCCGATTTGAAGGACAGACCTCCCTGTTCAACCATCTTGGAGGACCCAATTATCGTGACCTATTTCCTGACCCCCCACCACCTGAGGCTGTACCTTCTTGTGCTGAGGCTGGTGTACTAGGTGTATTACCAGGTGTAATCGGGTCTATTCAGGCTACTGAGGCTCTGAAAGTGATTCTTGGAATCGGCGAAACATTATCTGGGAAATTGCTCATTTATGATGCAAAAAACCTCGACTTCAAGACCCTGAAAGTTGGTGATTTACCAACCCGTGAGCCAGTAACAAAACTGACTCTCTTGGATGCATATTGTGAAACAAAACCAACTACCAACTCCACCTCCTCTAATCCAGACTTCCCAGCACCAGGATTAGGCTCAATTCGGCCAGATGAATTTGTTGAGAAATTGGATGAAGGTTGGCAACCATATTTGCTAGATGTCAGAGGTGCCAATGAAGCAGATATTGTTACCTTGCCCGGAACCGATGCTAGAATTGGCATGATGTCATTGATGACAAAAATCCACGAATTACCAAAAGACCGCGATATCGTTGTCTATTGTCGCACAGGTGCGCGCTCGCTTACAGCAACTCACGCCATCAAAAATGCTGGGTTTTCTCACGCTATTCTTAATCTCAGCGGCGGAATCCACGCTTGGTCAGACCTCTTGGATTCCACTATCCCGAAGTATTGAGGGCTGTAAGGTTGAAGGCATCCCGGCTGTACGCTCCTCTTGAATGGCATCTGTTATAGTGGCTGATGAGAACGAGGGGCGGCGCAATCTGCTTGCTGGTTCTATCGAGCGAGCGGGTTACGATGTCACCCGAACTGCGACTCTAAGACAGTGTGAAGGTACTGCTTTGGCAACTATGCCAGATGTAGTACTAATGAACAGTGATTGGAAATCAGGAGATGCAGTTGACACCGCTAGTAAATTGACTTCTGATCCCGAATTTGACTTGAAATGCCGAGTTGTGATTATGTCTGGCGACTCTGGTTCTGAATACCTAATGTCTGCCGCACAAGCCGGTGTTTCAGAAGTCTTAGCAAAACCAGTTGATATGAATAAACTGCTCAGTCAACTGACAAA
>CBFHYB010000133.1:0-3818 GCA_965659915.1 Candidatus Thalassarchaeaceae archaeon | reverse complement strand
CATTGATTGCATTAGGTTGGTGATTTCCAATTGGAACACCATCTATCATCAACCACCTTTCATTTTGTTTGACCTCTTCCATCCATGCAGTATCTAGTCCAGAGTGATTGATTTTAGTTAATCTACCAGCTTCGGAAATCAAGAGAAAATTCTCAGCGATGTGAATACCATGTGGTCGATCAAAACCATCCAACCAAGTTGACTGTTGAGATATATTCCAACTCCAGTCAGTTGTATTGTAGTTAAATTCTAGAGCAACCAACCTACCACCATCACGGTCACAGATAATTAGAAGATTGGAATCAATCCACTCAAGACAACTCGGCCCACCTAACTCATCAACAACCACTTCAATCGTGTAATTATCGTCAATTGTTGGTTGACTGAACTGTGTATACGGTAGGAAGTGACTCGTGAGCAGCATCACGATTAGAGTCGAGATAAGCAAAACCCCTCCAAGTGTACGACCCTTGGCTTGCGTAGTCATCAAAATCAGAACGGAGGGGCGTAGGTGTTCACATTTTCTACGGGCCAATGTTTTTTAACATTAAGTAATAAGCAAAAAACATGCTAAAATATAGCCAAATGAAAACTGCCCTGTCGCTTGTAGCATTGATGTTGCTTTCAAGCGTCTTACCTGGGTGCATAACTAACAATTCTGATTCCGACCCAAATAGTCCAGAAAGTTGGGGGATTGATACCTTACCTCAATCAGCAATTGGGGTAAACCAACCAGCGATAGATGGGCAAATTGATCGTCCGCATGCTATTTTTGGCGGTTGGGATGAATGGGACGATAGTTACACATTGAGTGATAGCGATGTGGATGTGACGTATCAAAATGGTAATGCTGTTGATTGGGAAGCGGCTGATATTCATATCAAATCAGTAGGAGACCATGTTTCCGTGGCACTCGAATTACCATTACCTGATGATGAGGATTTAGTGGTAACAAAAGTGTCAACCGTTTTCTGGTATGATGGCGTTAAGGATGGTTATCCTTCATTAGTTAATTCTGAACGGTCATCCAATGTAGCCTCACCTACCTCACCGTGGTTAGAAGAAATTACGGCGCCCTGTCCAATCCTTGCCTCGTGTAATTCTGAAATCTCTTTTGAGCAAGTTGAACCGTTCAAAGGGTTGTTGGGTGTTGACCTCTTAGAAGATGAATCGGAAGAGGTGCTATTCTCAGCACTTGATTTAGACCTAGTCGTTAAGCTTGCAGTGGCAATGGAACATCAACTTGCAGCCACCCAAAGCTCCTCAATGCTTACTTTAGAAACGAGTCGTTTAGATGCTCTAAAACATTCTCGTTTGTTGTCAAATTTATTCATTACTGTTGAGTTTGAAGATGGAGCGGAATATGAGTTTGCTTTATCTAATCTTTACTTCGGATATATGTCACCCAGTGGTTGGCCTGTAGCCAATGTTGGGATTGAAGGTGTTGAATTGATTCAAGTTGTACAGACTGAAGATATGGAAATGCCTTTGTTGAAACACAAACCAACGCTTGCGCGAGTGTATGTTTCTTCAGGATATTCTACTCCTGTGCCAGTACATGTCAATATTCGGATTTGTGTTCTTGTCTTTTGTACCGACACTATGACCAAAACAGTGACGGCTCCTGTTTCAGTAGATCGTGAAGATTTTCTAACGTCTGCTAATTTCGTTATTCCAGAAGATTGGTTAGAATACGATACTATTGCAATTATTGCGGAGACTAGTATCTCTCATCTTGAAAATTTTAGAGATACCGATACGACGAATAATCGTGATGTTTCCTTTTACGAATTGACTGAAACCCATTCGTTTACAGCCGGGGTGATTAAAGTAGGACAGGATACTAATTCTGATTCTGCCTTAGAACAGTTAAGTAATGCAAGAGCAACAAAAACGATGAGTTACAGCCTAGACCTCTTCCCCGTCCATGATTACAGGTTGGAAAATTGGGAATGGACCAATTCAGATGGTGGTCTTTGGGATGCAACAGGATGTTCCAATAATCAATGTATTGAAAACCTCTCTGTGGCATTCGACAACTATAGGATTCAATTGATTAATGAATGGGTAGAAGCTTGCATTGATGGCCTTAATAACTGTGATATAGCTAACCCCGATCTTCCACCAATCCCAGATCAACTTCTCGCATTGTACCCACCATCTGGTACCGGGGGGGGGATAGCGGATGCTGGGTGGGCAGGTGGCTCCTCATTTGTTGCTACATGCTCTTACTCATCTAGTTCCAGTGTTTTTTGTCCTGCACATGAAATGAATCATAATCTAGGCCCCGAGGGTGGCACGCAGTGTACACTATATACAGACGATAATGGAAATGGACAGTATGATGGTGAACCTGCAGACACATGCACAAATTGGGAAGATTGGGGGTACGGCCCGGGTGAATGGGGTGCGCACCTTAGTAAAACGGGAGTTAAGAGTACAGATGATTGTTCAACTGGTGGTAAAGACTCCGTGTGGGAATCAATATACGGTAACACTGGTAAACCATTCAATATCAAAGATTTAGGTTGGAATTTTCATGATGCAAACCCTGAGGACGACCAAACTGCTTTGATCCCCAGTTCATATCCAGATATTATGACATACTGTCAAGCGGTTTCTGGAGCAGTTGCGACTGCAAATCCCGATCATTACCCCGTCCCCTACAATGCAGATGATTCAGAGATTGTTAAGTGGATGTCAACTTATCGTTGGTTGCTACTCTATGATAAATTATCATCACATGAAACTTGGAATCCGACAGAGGCATACGCTCGTGCGGTAATCAACCAAGATGATTATACGATTCGTGTAGTAAATATTGAAATTGATTCTGACGAAAATGTGTTGCAATTCCGTTCAGATCTTACTACTGGAATAATGAGTGAGGCTTTTGGTACAGGGGAAGAAGATAAAGAAGGGAGATTCTCAGTTTATGCCCTAGATAGTAATGGGGATACTTTAGGTGTCCGGCCCATTAATCCCATATTCATTGATAGTCATGGTGATAGCGTTGGTAGTTCATTCCATCATGTTCGATTTGCTGATAGTGATAGTATTGCGGAAATTCGCTTAGTTGATTCTGACGGCCAAGTTGTAAGTAGGCTTAGTTCAATTTCAGATATCAGTGGATATGAAGATGATGTTGTAAATTTGAATTCAAGATCTTATGAACGAGGGAGTGATATGCATATTCAGTGGGCTACTGTAGGTAAAGAAGGGTACCTATACAAGGCTGAGTATTCCAAAGGTGATGGGATATGGTACCCATTATCTGGTTGGGTTGATGCCAGCCAAGGAGTTTATTCTGTAGGGCGCCTGCCTGCCTCCAATGCCGCCTTAGTTCGTGTTCAAATGAGTAATGGTTTCGATTCGGTGTTCATGTATTCAACACCATTCGTATTAGCAAATCAAGCCCCTACTCTTGATGTTGATATTAGGTCTGGCCACCTCACAATAAATTCTGCACTACCACAACCTCACCTCATACCAATGGCTGGAAATTTCTCCGAAACAATGGCGCAAGAAGTGCTTTCCCAAGCAATGAGAATACCGGCGATTGCGGTACCTCAACATGGCACAATTACAATCACACCCAATGTCCATGATATGGATTGGGAGCGCATCAATGATCAAGGATGTCAAATCACTTTGAAGCGGGGGGATGATATTGTGTGGTCTTCATTCAATTCATCAAAAAGAGATGATACTAGAACTACCATACTGCGTTCCACACATAGTATAGACAATATATTCGCTGATTCGAAGGGAGACTCATGCACCTCTTCTGGAAATGAATTCTCATCTATTTCGTTCCC
>CBFHYB010000132.1:0-3860 GCA_965659915.1 Candidatus Thalassarchaeaceae archaeon | reverse complement strand
ATGGGAAGATTGCCCTGCTCCAGATTCAACCAAAACTTCGAAACCCATTTTGTTCAGTTTCTTCATTGAACCCGGAACTATCGCGACTCTGGTTTCCCCATCTGCCTCTTTCACAACCCCTAATTTCATGTTCAAACACACCCGCTGCAACAGTCTGCCCGTAGGGCACCCCATACTTCAGCAAGGTGAGCGACCTGCACGAGGTTCTTGAATGTCGCTCAAGAGTAAGCGCGCAGAAGTTAGTGCAATTTTTACACTTTGACGAAAGGAAATGCGAAATTGATGAAGCGGTTAGTATTTGGGCGGGGCATCCCCCGATGCGTTTCACACAAGGTGTGGGCGATGAGTAGCGGAAAGAAGAAAATCGCAGTAATCGGGGCTGGAAATGTTGGTGCTACATGCGCTTTTGTACTAGCTCAGAAAAAATTAGGTGATATTGTTTTACTTGATATCTTTGAGGGATTTGCCAAAGGAAAAGCATTGGATATGAGTCAAGGCGGTCAAATTCTAAACTACGATGGTAGTATTACCGGTACATCAGATTACGCAGATATCGCAGGAGCAGATGTTGTTGTTGTAACATCTGGGTTCCCAAGACAACCGGGTATGAGTAGAGAGGATTTGATTGGGAAAAATGCTGACATTGTCTCACAAGTTGGAGCAGGTATTCGTGAACACGCTCCTGATTCAGTAATTGTCATGGTTACCAACCCATTAGACTTGATGACCTACCACATGCAAAAAGTGACTGGTTTTCCACACCATAGGGTGGTCGGTCAAGCCGGAATCCTTGACTCTGCGCGTATGACTCATTTTGTAGCCCAAGAAATTGGCTGCTCAAATGAAGATGTACAAGCAATGGTACTTGGAGGGCACGGGGATACCATGGTCCCTCTACCTCGCTATACAACTGTTGGCGGGATATCTATCACTCAACTTTTAGACTCAGATACTATTGATGCTATTTCAGCAAGAACCGCTGGGGGAGGAGGCGAAATTGTCAAACTTCTAGAGCGAGGAAGTGCATTCTATGCACCAGGTTCAGCGGCTGCAATAATGGCTGAAGCAGTCGTAAAAGACCGCAAAAGATTGTTACCTTGCTCTGCTTATCTCACAGGACAATACGGACTTAATGATATTTACATTGGTGTACCAGTTACTCTTGGGAAAAATGGTGTTGAAGGAATTATCGAATTAGAGTTAGAGAATTCTGAGCTTGAAAGCCTACAAGGATCTGCAAACTTCTACAAAGAGCAACTTGTTGAACTTCTTGGATACTAGAGTTACAATAACCTACACACAATTGCGACATTGTCTAAGCGGCGGATTTAGAATGGGGTCGCCTGTGGCAAGAATATGGCAGAGCAGCACCTTTACCTAGAACACGATGGGAAAGTGCTACTCGTTGATAAGAGTGGAAATGGCCCACAAATTCCAGTGAAAGGTCGAGATTCCCATGCCGGTTGGTTGTATAGATTACCTACTGAAGATGAAGCAAGTAAGTTAGGACTTACTTGGGCTGTAAAAAGGGTAAACCGATTTGATTTCAAGGATAGTACACACGAAGTTACTCATGCTCAACCAGATATTGAATGGCCTAGGGATTGGGCTTGGAAGGACAACTTGATTTCTGATTCTGCAGTTCATCCGGTTGCTAGAGAATCCGTCTATAGAACACTACATAGAGTGGTTGCTAAAGTTGTACTCCGGAATCCACAAGGGCAACTTCTATTGCAAAAAGTCAAGCGTGGATTCTTTACAGGCCACTGGACTTTACCCGGTGGTTTCCTTGATTATGCAGAGCATCCAAGACGCGGAGCAGAACGAGAACTGTTTGAAGAATTAGGTGTTAAACTCAAACTTCCCGACCCGAGAGGCGAAGCGGGTATTATCCAAGAAGGAATTGATAGATGCATTGTTCAAGAACGAATTTTTAATGCTGAAGGAATTGACTGGGTTTCATTCACCTATCTTGTTGATGTTGAGGCAGGAATCGAGATCATTTGCAAGCCTGATGAAGTTGAAGAGGCACGTTGGTTTGACCAGAAAGAAGCAATGTCTATGGCAGCATCACTTTTTGATGTAGAGGCTTTTAGAACATTATTAGAGGAGGTGTGAAAATGCACCATGATGATGAACGACGCAGTAAGTTGTTAAAACTTGCAATTGGAACGATAATAGTTACCGCTTTACTATCACAACTACTTCTCCAAATCGGCGGTGGACCTCGTGATGAACCATTGGATTTCACTGAGCAATTGGAACAATTGGACCATCCCTTAATCTTCGAAGATGGGTTGCCACCTTTCATTTCCTCAGCTGGAGTTTATGCCCCGGAAAGTATAGTATTTGGAATTGGATTCACTCTTTCAGGCATCCTATTTATTCTACTAGCCTATGAAATGGCTGTTTGCAACAGCCTCAAATTGTCGCGACATGAATCAACTAACCTTCACATCTGGAGTAACAATCTAGGTATGTTGGTGGGAATGTTCACTGGTGCTTCATTGATAATTATTTCATGGACACCTATGCATACACAACTTATCGCCCATGTTGCTCTCGCCTTACAAATCTTCTATGGAGGTATGTTATGGGCATCATTGGCAACAATTTCCCGCTCTAGAATTGACTCAAAAAAGCAATTCAAGAACATACCTATGAATTTGCTGAGATGGACACTCATCGCTATTACATTCTTCTCGTTGCAACTTTCTGGTTTAGCAATAGCAAATGATTCACTTAATCTAGCCGCTGCCTTAGAATGGTTGCTATTCTTTTCTCAAGTTGGTGTCCTAGCATCATTCCAAACAGTCTTCGATTCCAATCATTCCTTTGAGGAGGAGTGAATATGATTACTCTTTTGATAGTATCAGAACCTGACATTGCTTCAACCATACAAGGCGATGCACTGCTCGCACGCGGTGGATGGACAGAGGTTACAACTGTTGAGAATGGTAGAAGTTGGGCTCATGATAGAAAACCAGTCCACCTTTGGTGGTTCCCTGGCCGAGTACTAATGGAGGATAATCTAGAAAATCGCTACTCAGATGGTTCAGGTGCTAACGTAAAGGAAGTGATTTTTCTATCACGACATTTTGCAGCAAGTGGGCTCCCTAGTTTGACACTGCATGTAATTGGTGTACCTGGTGAATCACCAGTAGGAGAAACTGCTGAATTTGGTGGTATCAAGGGTGAAGTTGTCCTGCCTAACCCTCGCTTTGCAGAATGGTATCGCCGAATGCATCAAGCAGGTATTGAACATGGATTAATTCCAGAATTTGATATGACCATTGAAACAACTCATCACGGACCTAGCCTTTCGGTCCCAACTATGTTTATTGAAATCGGTTCTTCGGAAACACACTGGGATAGGAGGGATGCTGCTGAGGCATGGGCAGATGTCATCTCAGAAGGACTTGGCTTGGACGGTGGAAACGGCTTGGGTGACTGGGAAAACCTCTCATCGGAGCAAAAGGGGGATGCAAAAGTGATGCTGGGAATTGGTGGTGGGCATTATGCACCACGACACACCGATGTCATTAGGAAAACCAATTGTTGGGCTGGCCATCAACTCGCATTATACGCTTTGGAAATGACAAGGCCGGAAGACGAAGATTGGGACCCAATAACAGGGGTTTTACCAACAGGGCAATGGCAACATTCGATAAAAGTCGCTTTAGAAAGCACAAAACAAGCTTTTCCTGGCGGCCAAGTAATCGCTCATCTAGACAGAAAATCGTTCAAAGGATGGCAACGGCAAGCAGTAAAGCGTCTTTGTGAAAGACTAGAATTACCAATTGGCAGGACCAAAGATTTTGATTAAGATTAGTGGGTAATTGTCAAAGAGCGGGCGCGGA
>CBFHYB010000131.1:0-3963 GCA_965659915.1 Candidatus Thalassarchaeaceae archaeon | reverse complement strand
CAATCATCTGGTTCTTACATTTATGTGGACCTTGAACAACTAATAGTTCTTGAAAGATATGAAAACGGTGAGATGGTTTTGCAACATGACAAAACCTATGGTGATGGCACATTTTTCTTCTCAGATACTAACGATGAAAATGCTTCAATCGTGATAGATGGTGAAGTAATTCTTCTCCACCAAGAAACGGAGAATGGCACCAAAGTTGCCGACACCATACATATTGACGCGGATATTACTGGCGCCACCACTGGTGATTTTGGTCTATGGCGCCGAATTGAAGACAGTGGTCAATCTGCTAACTCTACTGGCCAAATGTGGGAGGTCAATCGTATTCATCAAGAGGATTGGCTAAACCTCACAGGTGGTGGTTTGCTTGAAGGCATGGGGCCTTCCCAAACCTATAACGAAACATGGGACCATGAAGTGATTTACGAGAATTACACTAACCGCACAATCTACTACTCTTGGTATGAGCAGAGTAACGACCCAAGCCAAGGTGAAGAGTGGCCACCTAATTCTCCAATACCTGTAGAAGAGGTAAATACCACAGAGGAGGATGATTCCGGATTAGGGGACATCAACATCAGTCGAGAGACAGGTTTGGCTCCGGCTGAACTTCTAATTGGAGATAACTTAGGACTCTACTCTGGAGACTTGATGAGTTTGGAATTAACTGCGAATTCTTACCAATCCTATACCCGTGATGGCCACACCATGGACGTTACTTCATGGAGTGGTACATACTTGAGTGAACAGAGCACTGCTTCTGGATTGGTCATCAATGAAGGAATACTTGCTGGCTTAGTAGCTGAAGTCTCGAGGGAAGTTTATCTTGATCTCAATACTACAGAAGATGCTTGGTTCTGGGAAAACCAGTCCCTTGAAAGAGTGCTTTCACCAAATATTGTGACTGCAGGTGAGAATACACCTCCAACAATTGTTGAAGTAAGACTTCAAGAGGATAGAGTCCTCAATGAAGGCGGAAATCTGGTTCACATTGAAGTTGAAATCAGTGACCCTGATTGGAATATGCGTGAAGTGAATGTAGATTTGTCAACATTGGGACTTGGAACAATCCAATTGAATGATATCGGCCAGGAAGGTGACATCATGGTTCATGATGACAATTTCACCGGTTCATTTGTGTACTTTGGGACCGACTCTGGAAACATATCTGTATCTGTAACTGCAGAAGATGTTTGGACGAGCACAACTGAAAATGCATCGCTAGAAGTAGTGCACCGAGCACCACGACTTGTAGATTTCACTCTTAGCCAGGAGCAGGCTGAGCGAGGTGAAAATGTGACGGTGACTATCAAAGCATTTGACAGCCTTCCAATTACTAGTGTTGAGATTGATTTAATCGCTGAGGGTGGGGAACTTTTCCCTCTCACTGATGATGGCGGAGGCTATTGGAGCGGAGTAGTAAATATTCCAGAAACTGTTAGCCCTGGCGACATATATCTCCCTGTCAAAGTAATGGATAGTGGAGGAGGGTGGTCAATTTTGACACATCTAAACCTTCCAAGTTCTGTGGCTGGAGTTGGCGGTGATGCATGGGATGCACCGACTGCAAGTATCCCTGCACTTCTAATTGAAAATAATGGGCCGGTAATTTCTGATTTCCGTATTCTGAAAGATGGTTTAGAAGTCCAAGAAATAATCGTTCCAGATGTTGGTGATGGGTCCTCAAATTATGTGTTAACTGTAAATGCGACAGACCACGATTCAATAACTGTAGTACAAGGTAGGTTGCGAATGCTTGCACCTGTTGGTCAAGACACTACTTGGCAAACGATGAGAGACGACGGGCAACAAGGAGATGAGATTGCAGGCGATGGAGTATACTCTATCCAAGTGACTGTTCGCGAAGGCCTCCCCGTTGATTCCTTAGTTCTTGATTTCCGAGGAATTGATGTCTATCTCCAAAGTACAGATCCTGTATTCGAAGCTACTGTGGAACTTTCCGATAAAGAAGTTGACCCACTAACAAATCCAACAGATGCACTGGGTGATTGGGGCTCAACGGTGATGATTGTGCTGATTATTTTGGGTTTTGTGATGCTAGGTGGTGGGGTTGCTATCGTGGTATTAATGCGACGGGGTGGAAGCCTTGATGAGCAACTTGGACTAAATAGTGATTTCCAAAAAGAACTCTGATGGGGTATTTCCACATCATTAATTAAGTGTCAGATTGGTGATAATTTTATGCGAGTTTTATTCGTCTGTGTTGGGAATACCTGCCGCAGCCAAATGGCTGAAGGTTGGGCAAAATATCATGGCCTAGAAGCGCAATCTGCAGGCACACATCCTGGGCAATCTGTAGCCAAGAAAGCAATTGAAGTAATGGCTGAAAAGGGAATTGATATTTCCAATCAGGTTCCAACCAATATCGATGATGTGGATACAGAATCTTTTGACCTAATCTTTTCAATGGGATGTGGTGTTTCATGCCCAAACCTGAAATTCAATGATGATTGGAAATTAGATGACCCTTATGGTGGAGTTCTTGAAAAGTATCAAGAAATACGAGATGAGATTGAAAGTAATGTCCGACATCTGGTTGAATAGATATACTCAACTAGAGTAAAAAGAGTGGTTGAACGTTCACTCTTCGGAATCATCAGGCATCTCACCGATGCCTTCTAAGTGAATCTTGACATAGGAAAGAATCCGGACAGAATCTTCCATCTCAATCTCTTCTGTACCAATTTCAACTCCTCTGTTGAACATTTCCGGGGGGAGATTACCTGCGATATTGCCATTACGTCTACGGCATATTTCAGCGGTATCAATCGCAGTTCTCATTGAATTGCCCCTCGCAACTAATTCAACATCGCGATCACCGTCCTGCATTGCTCTCAAAACAGCGGCAACATAAGCATGTACTGGCTTTCTTCCAACATATATGGTTCGCATTTGACTAACCCCTACACATTCCCGAGGGAGGTTCTTGACTTGAAGGAATTGATTGTATTTCTGAGTTTATATTTATTGAAATTGAGTTTGATGCCTAATTCACAAATCCCGAAACATAGCGGTTATGAAGTAGGGGCTGTTGGCGAGGCTCAACACGAGTGTAGTGTAGTGGTTATCACCAGGCGTTGCCAACGCTTGAACGCGGGTTCAACTCCCGCCGCTCGTATCTAAAAAATTGCCCCTCAGTATGCGGTTTTGGAGACGATCGGTCAATAGGTTATAACGCAGATTTCCGGGTTCCTTATTCGGGCGTTTTAGCGCTGAAAAATTGCTGCTTCGCCCTGGCCTACACCAACGCATAAAGTCGCAAGGCCATTCATTTCACCATCATGGTTTTCTGACCTTTTGACCATTTCATGGAGTAATGTTACGACAATTCTCGCTCCAGAACAACCAAGCGGATGTCCAAGAGCAACCGCTCCACCATTGACATTGACTATTTCTTCATCAAGTCCAAGTTCATCAATACAAGTTAGAGACTGAATCGCAAACGCCTCATTCAGTTCTACCAAATGAAGGTCTGAAATTTGCATATTCGCTCTTTCAAGGGCTTTTCTAGTCGCTGGAATTGGGCCCCAACCCATTGTACGCGGTTCTACACCTGCGGCGCCACTTGCAATCCAAGTAGCCATCACATCTAATCCGAGTTCGTCTGCCTTTTCAGCACTCATTAGAACCAATGCTGCAGCACCATCATTGATTCCACTAGAATTAGCAGCAGTCACACTGCCACCTTTCTTGAAAGCTGGTTTCAATTTACCCAACTTTTCCATTGTACTATTACGCCTAGGCCTCTCATCAGTATCGAAAATAATTGGATCGCCTTTCCTTTGAGCGACCTCAACAGCAACAATTTCATCACTAAATCTTCCTGTATCTATTGCTTCAACGGCCTTAGTGTGGCTTTTAAGAGCAAATTTGTCTTGAGATTCTCGTGAGGTATTCTTCAAATCAACTGTGGATAATTCTCTCAGATTTTCT
>CBFHYB010000130.1:0-3993 GCA_965659915.1 Candidatus Thalassarchaeaceae archaeon | reverse complement strand
CATGGAAGGCGGGGGCGACAAGGTGGCTGTAGCCTTAGTATCCGGTGGAATTGATTCACCTGTCGCGGTTGCGCGTATGATTCAATCAGGCTGGACAATTTATCCAATGCATTGTTCGCAAGAACCAATCGCCGGCCGAGAAGCAGAAGAGAAAACCCTTGGCACACTTTCACTGCTATCAAATCCTAACGGACCATTAGCTGAGAATAGCGGAAAAATTTGTGATAAACTTACAGTCATTCCAGTTGGTGAAACATTATCGATGTTTACTGGCCCCAAATCTCATCGTGATTATTTTGTTCATATGAAGAGATTGTTCAATGTTCTTGGTTGCATGGTTGCAGATGAAGTTGGTGCCACTCACCTCTTAACTGGAGAAAATCTTGGGCAGGTATCAAGTCAAACTTTGGGGAACCTTGGTGCGGTTGAAAAATCATCAAACAGGCCAATTCTTAGGCCACTTCTGGGATTGGATAAACAAGAGATAATTGATGAAGCGAGAACTTTGGGGACATTTGATGTAAGTAAAGGACCGGAATTATGTGATATTTTGGGACCAAAACATCCGACAACAGTGGCTAATATAGTCAGACTTGAAGAGAACGAGGATAATCTCGGTGGGTTAACCAAATTGGCAGAAAAATGCTATTCTCAACGCCGTGAGGAGTCATTTTAGCAGTAACTTTGCTACAGTCATTGGCCCATTGAGATTAAATGTGACTCGGCACTCGCTTTCATGAACCGCATAGCGGTTCCGGAGTGATAGACATGAATGACAAGAATAAGAAGGCAACCAGTTACCTCATCCTTGGGTTGATGATTCTCTCAACCACAGCGGCAGCAGCATCGGTCACAACATTTTCAGATGGTAGTGCTAGTGTTGAGGTTGAATTGAGAGAACCTGGAAACTTTATGGACAGTTGGGCTGGAGCAATTTCACTACCTGAAGGAGAAACGATTACCTCTGCCACAGTCAATGTTTCAACTGGTTTTGCGATGCATGATGATTACACAACATACGACCAATCCCTCATGCCACCAGGTGGTGGAGGAATTTGGGATGCTCGCTACAATAGTGGGCTTACCACATACAACGATGCTAATTGCCATTCCCAAAATCCAATTGATTGTTCTTTCACATCTACATCTACAACGTTATCTCTTACCAGCAAAGGATTCAATGCTGACTTTGAAACAGGAAGCCAAGGAATGAATCCTCAACAACCGGTGGACATATTCAATTGGGAAAGGAAGACACCGGGAATGATGCATATCCCGGCATCCGGTTGTCCAACTGGAGACTTTTGTTGGGGTACTAATTTTGATGACCCTGATTATACCGATGATGCACCAGATGCGAGTTTCGAATACACTATGGATACCTCAGCTATTTGGGTTTATCCAACTAAGGGGGCGGCAACTTTCAATTCCTACCACAGCCTCTACAATCGTGCAGCCACTGGAAGCAACAAGTATTACGAAGATTGTGCTTATGTTGCAGTTCAAAATTCATCAGACGCCGTGGGATGGTCCCCATGGGAATTCGTTGACATTGACATTGGGGCTACATCTGGATTACAGCAGGGTACTCAAGGATTATTTCAAAGAGGGACAGGGGTCAACAAGGTCCAGTCATCTTGTAATGGAAAGGGTTCACTTGCAGTGCCGCCTGATGCTTGGGTCTTATCTGGAATGAGTACTTGGGCAAACAACCAAAATGGTTGGGCAAATGTTGCTCTTGACCTTTCGGCACATGAAGGAAAATATGTCAAACTAAAGTTCGTAATGGAGAAAAACCCAATGTTGGGTGCTCCAATAAATACCACAATGCCAGGATGGTATATCGATTCTTTGAGAATTGGTGATGCATTACCCCAATCAGGAAACGTAGTGATGAAATCATTTGCTCCGCGTTCCATTCCTAATCCTGGATTCCCTAGTGGATATGGAATTCTTGATGTTGAAGTTGCTACTGCTGGTGCTGGTTCTTTTACTGTTGATGTTTTAGACGCTTCAAATGGCCAAACAGTTGTTGATAAATATGGCAAAACAATGAGTGGCTTAGAAGGAGAATTGATTGAGCTTTGGGATATTAATAGCGATCAATACGGGTTAATTGACCTCCGCTTCAATTATAATTCAGGCGCAAACCGAATGAGTAGTCCAATAATGCACAGTTTCACACTAGGAACCAAGATTGGTTCAGGACTCAACTCCACTGATGGGATATTCTATGATATGGGATATTTGAATGATGGGGAATGGTCTGTAGATTCAGCTGGTGGGATGATTGTATATATGCCCAGAATGAACGATACTAGTTGGTCACCTATGCTAGAGAAAAATCGTTTCAAAGCACCTATAATGGCAGTTAAACCAATGGTTGAAGATTCTTGTGGTAGTGCGAATCGTAACCTAATTTTGATGACTAATAGTAACCAGTCAGGACAGTTTAGCCCAGTAAATCATCAGTGGATAACATTTGCCTCTCCTTCTACATCAGTAGCCTTTGGAGCACAATATTCTGATACATGTACAGTTTACTCAATATGGTTGGAAGTTAGATTTGCACACACGATGTCTAATGTCAAACTCGATGTTGCTGGTGACGGTGATATTGAATGGGGCATGGTTGAAAGTGCATTCGGCTCATTAGGGCGTCAGCAAATGTTTAGGACACAGATGGTAAACGGTGTCAATTATGGAGCAGACAACACTACTTTGTCAATGAACATCAATGGAGAAGCAGAAGGTGCTGTATTCTTCTTGCCAAAGGGAGCAGTTGTCAGTCACGCAGAATTAGCGTGGGATAATTCTGCAATTGGAAATGCTTCAATTGAGTTATTGGCTGGTCCTTCGTCTCAGAATCTTGGATATACTCAAGACCAAGAAAGGAGAACTCCTGATGCTTATGCTGAATTGTCAGAGTTTTACAATCAAGTACAGAATTTGTTAGAGGATCCTAACGTACCAGTGGGTCATATTGATGCCTATGGTAATGAATGGATTCAATTCCGCTTCAAATTCTCTAATCCAACAGCACAGGCTGCTACAAGTATCAGTTTGAAAGATCTCGACATCTTTTACTCGTGGAGTAAGGCTCTTTCTGACGCCAACGGAATTGCTCGTGAATTGAATCAAGGGGTTGCTCTTGGCCAGCCAATGGGTGGTCAAGTAGTGGTGCCAATGAAGTTCACTTCTGACGATGGCGGAGGGGTTGTCCTAGATAATCTTCAAATTAACACAGAGAATGGTTATGATTCTACAATAAATATGAGTAATGATATCACTGGATTTTATGCTTCTGGTGAAGTTTATGAAGTGATTACAACACATTCTGTAGGTGTTAGTACAGGCGCAACAATTGCTGGGGCTAGCCTTCAATTTGAATCAGAAAGTGGTTTAGCAGAACTTCGTTGGGCTGCAAGTAATGGTTCATTTTGGTCAGAAAGTGGCTCAGAATTAGTTTCGGTAATGGTGGCTCTGTCAAGTTCAACAGATACTGCAGATGGTAAGCAGATAACCTGGCGTTTCAAAATAAATTCAGCTTGGGAGGATTCAGACTCTGCAAGACTGTTTGCCACATTAATTACTGATTCAGGATTTGAAGGGCTACCAGCGGCAATAATGTTTGATTTATTGGTTGGTAACGCGGTTGAGAACGATGCGTCTATTACTTCCTTGACAGTTTTGAACCAAGCAGGTGCTGAGCAAACAGATCTACAAAATGTTCACAGCAATAATGAACTGACCTTGGTGGGGACGGTGCGATTTGAGGATTTAGGAGTGGCTCCTGATCCAGCATCTTACACACTTGTCTTTGAATTACAGAATGACTCAAATCTCAGCCAATGGAATGAAATTGACAGACTCCCTGGAATCTTGGGTGGTAATTTTTCATGGCAACCTGCAATTCCAGAACTTTCAGCAGGAAATGACACATACCGGATTCGCATGGATAATTATACAGGTGGCGATACTCATTGCCCACCA
>CBFHYB010000129.1:0-4003 GCA_965659915.1 Candidatus Thalassarchaeaceae archaeon | reverse complement strand
ATCCCACAAAAAACGATTGGAGTATCAGGAAAAGCTGCAGCAATCCTAGCAATCCCTGTTTTCCCTCTGCTGAGATATGGCGGCGAGGTATTCCTTGAGCGAGTTCCTTCGGGGAATATTCCGAGTGGTAACCCTGCACCTAGCACATCAGCGGCACGAGCGATTGCATCATCACCACCCTTCTGTCGATCAGTTTCAACTTGACCTGTAGCAAGCATCAATTGTCTCCAACCAAGTTTGTTGAAGTGTTCATCTTTTGCCAAATAAAACAATTTTCTTCTTGAACTAAAAATTGCCAGAACGGGATCAAGGTGTGACAAGTGATTAGCGGCAACTATCAATGGACCTGTTCTGGGTATGTGCTCCATCCCTGAAATCTTTAATCTAGTGATGATATTGATGAAAGGAACAGCGAAATTTAACAGGCCACTGTAAAGGGGTGTTGAGGGTAAAGGCCGATTTGCTGGTTCTACCTCAGTGAGTTTAGCCAAACGAGCGCGCCCCTCATCGCTCAAATCACCCATATCCAACTCGGTTAGGTCGGGGGTTTTCATGGTTATTGGGCCAAGAGGTCTGACCGCGCTGTTCTTGAAAGGGTGGCGGGTGGGGCGATACATGCTCACAAGGCGGATAGTGGCACTCACTTTGTTTGGGCTACTCATACTCCCTCTTTGTGCACCTGTTGCTGCAGAATGGGAAGAAGATACTTGGCTCACTACAATAATTGGTCCTGAAAGGCTGGGGCTCGGTGATGAATTTGGTTGCCACGGCATGGCCGGTAGTGAGACATCAGTTTACGAGTTAGAAATTTCTGAGTGCAGGGATTATCTCACAGAGCGAATAAATGCTTCAAAATGGGGGGCCAACCCAATTTCATTGGGACTAGATTCTGATAGATTAAATGAGATTGATTCAGAAACGATTGCCGCTGCAGGTTTTGCAATTGTAGATCAGCAAATTCTTCCACTCAATTCAGAAATTAAAAATTTATCATATAATGGCGGTTCACTGGAAAAGGATAGGCAAACAATTGATCACTTTCAAGCATTAATTCAAGATGAAGAGCCTTTGATTAATTTTTATTGGCATGCTCGTGACCACGATGTAATAGTACGACCTAATTCTGAATTAGTTTCATCTATAGAATCAACAACTGCATGGTTTACTACATGGGGTGAGCACGCATCTTATCAAGCCATGAAAAGCGAATTCTCATTAGATAATTCATCGTCTGATTCATGGCTGGTGGCATTTGAAAGTGATTCACAATCAAGTAATGATGTCTTTTGGGATGTTCCAATAACAAATAAATTCTCAAACATCAATGCCGATGTAGTTTCAGTGAATTATGGCGATATCTCGTTAGATGAATTAGAAATCGATTCACCTCATTTACAAACGGGGTGGCGTCAAGAAAATAATAGTCTAATTTTGACTTTGATGCCGGGGCAACAAGTTAGAATTAATTTTGATGCATCAGCAAATAATGATTCCACTCAACAAACCTGTGAACGTTTCAATTGTCATAAAGTTGCCATCACAGTTGCAGGGATTCACACTAACGATTTGTTCGATTGGTCTCGACGTTGGGATGATACACCAATGCGATTCACTTGGCTAGTTGAGCCACGCGAAGTTTCTCAATATAATTGGATACTACCTGCTTTCGCTGTAATTGTGGCACTCAGCGCTCCTGTTGCGATCATCTGGTTAGTGAAAAATGACCGTCGTGCCCAACAAGCAATAGCAGTCTTGGATACATTAGATAATCTGAAATTTGAAGAAGAATGAAGTCAATGATAATAATCATGTTTTCAAGTTAAGATATCTTCATTTCAATTCTGTTCTAGTTATCTCAGCACCTAATCTCCTAAGACGAGTTACAATATCGTCTAAATCTGAGTAATAGTTATCCGGTGATTGAATACCTTGAATTCTACCATCTAGCAAAGCTTCACAAGCAACCAAAAATGGGATTCCGGTTGCTACCGCCATTGATGGCCATATCCTATCCTTTGATTCATCAATCCCGGGGATATCAAACTCCCAATGCACCACTAGTCCATTGTTTTGGGTGATGGTGATGTCCATGTAAGTAAACTCTGACCTGTTGGTGGTGTAAGCCCATTGTTGTACAAGTTCTTGTTCATTCAATGCTCCGCTAGTTCGTAAATCAAGGAACTTCTCTATGTGCCCTGGCCAGCGAACTGTATATTCTGATAACGACTCACAAGTTATGTCAGGGTTGGTTAGGAGGGACCTCAACCCGTCAGTGAGAAAAGCCTCCATTTCGCCGTGATTCCCAGCGATGAATATGTGGCGATCAGTTATCGCTGGAACTTCTTTTTCTTCACCATTCTTTCGTATTCTCGCTGGCCGAGTATATTCTTCAATAACATCTGTCGGCGAAAACGGGGCGCAATAACTCCATTCAGAATCTTGATGGACGGGGTTTCCGCCAACGCGAATCTTTACTGATTTTAGTGCAGGTAATCCCTTTTGTTCAGACATTACGACCATATTTGATACACCTGGTGCAATTCCACAATCATGAATCATTGATGCGCCAGATTGTTTCGCAAGTTCACTAAATCTATCAGGGGAATTATCTGAGAATGCTAAATCACAGACTTTTACCCCATTAGAAATCAAGTGTTCACGTATAGAATCCCCAATTCTTCCGGGAAGTAAGTTGAGGATTAAGTCATATTCTGATAGGTCACAATCTGCTAAATGAGAAATCGCGTCTTGTTCAATTAAGGAAAAGGACAGATTATTTCTGACTTTATCTAACATAGGGACATCATGGTGATTGAGAGCAATAGCTGTGACATCATGCCCACTCTTGGCTAATTCATCACAAATGAATGAACCAACGAGCCCAGCCCCATAAGATAGAATTCGGGCCATATCTTAGGTGAGGGGTGGCTAGTATATTTGATTTCAACAATGACTCTCTACGCTCTGTTACAGCCGTAGCATTCATGCCATTGATGCTTACGAGACCGGTTCGGGGAGTAGATGGCAGGAGACGTTTCAATTGACCCTTGGTCGTCGAGTCAGTCAACTGACTATACGAGAATCATCCAACAATTTGGTTTAGAAAAGGTAGACCACTCAGTATTGCCCAACCCTCACATGTTACATCGCAGAGGAATTGTATTTGCTCACCGCGACTTGAATCTCATTCTAGATGCCCACTCTAGTGGTAATCCATTTGGAGTCCTGACTGGACTAATGCCTTCAGGAAGGATGCACCTTGGACATAAGATGGTGATAGACCAAGTAAAATGGTTCCAAGAACAAGGTGCAGATGTATCAATCGCGGTGGCTGATTTAGAAGCCCATGCTACACGTGGCCTTTCATTGGAAGAGTGTCGACGAGTAGCTCTAGAGGAATACGTGTCAAATTATGCTGCATTAGGTTTGGATGTGGAAAATACGTCTATTTACTTTCAATCAACAAGACCAGTTGTACAACGACTAGGATTTACTCTTGGAAAGAGGACAAATTTGTCTGAATTTGAATCAATTTATGGATTCAAAGGTGAAACCAATCTTGCCCATGTACAGGCACCATTGGTCCAAGCAGGTGATATTTTGCACCCCCAATTAGACGAGTACGGTGGCCTGAGGCCAATTGTGGTTCCAGTCGGTGTTGACCAAGACCCTCATTTGAGACTGACGCGTGGCTTAGCGAGTAAGACCAACTGGTTCAATGTGAAGGCTAGCAAATCAGGGGGGTTAGTAATCGGCCTTTCAGTTCAAGATGAAAATTCCCAAGCACTAGGAGTTGGTGCAGATGGCAGGGTTGACAAAGGTTTGAGGCAATCTGTGTTTGATAAGTTATCAGCAATATTAAGCGGGATTGGTTTCAGTGATATTCGTTCCAATCCAAAGCATGGTTCGATTGAGATTCCAGCAGCCACTAGCAGAGATCGTGATTTAATCCGACCAGAACTTCTGAAATTGGAGCGCTCAATGGGTGGTCTTGGATTATTAC
>CBFHYB010000128.1:0-4224 GCA_965659915.1 Candidatus Thalassarchaeaceae archaeon | reverse complement strand
TCATTTACTGGATGTACAAACAATATAGTCACCGGAAAAACAGACGAGAATTAAGAGGCCAGCAAGCAATTGATGCACGAGAATCCCACGAGCAAGTCGGGGAGAAATTATATCGTTCAGCTTTAGGAGTAATCGCAATCGGATTTATTGTAAACTTTAGTTTTGGATGGCTTGACGGAGAAGGTTACCTATCCTTGTTTCCTAGTGCATTACACGGCTGGTTTGGTGTAGTCGGGATTATCGTTTTAACAATCACAGTTAGGAAAGGAAGATTAGTGAAAAAGCAAAGAGAATCGGGGCAAAAATATGCCCTTGAATTGCAACGCCATGGCAGGGCTAGCGATGTGATGATGGTTCTAATTGTCTTACACGCTTTTTTAGGATTTATTTATCTATTCCAATTGCTCATAAAGTAATCAAATTCCATAAGTGATGGAAGTTAATTCAATCGTTGAGTTGGATGCTGTTTTGACCTTGATTCCACGCCTCCATCCAATAACTGATATTGCGGGATAAATCACTATCTTGCAACTCTCTTTTCTCAACGTCACCACCTTCACTCAAAGGCATGATTCGGCAACCACACGCGTTTCTGTGGCCGCCACCATTTGCATCAAACATTGTGGCTAAAGTAGAGAGATCGAATACCCCTCCTTCGGTATGTAAAAATGAGTTCGAATAAAACGATGCGGAGAGTGGCCATGAATCACCATCACCTATTTTCCCTACTTTAGAGCCATGGACGATAAGACAAGCATCGCACTCTTTCCCAAAATGAGCAGTCACGAGATAACCATTGGTACGTAATCCAGTTTCTTCAATATGGCAAATTGCCAATCTATTTTCAATAGTTGATTTAGAATTTAAGATATTTCTAATATCTTTCATTTCCTTCTTCATTGCTTCAATTCGAATAGCCGTTTCTGGTTCTTTGACAATATCTGCAACTGCTTGACCTGCAACTAATTTATTGAGTAATGAGCGAGAATATTCTTGATCCGATGAAGTCACAGTTCGTGAAATCCAGACCACAGGGTCATCTGATAGAAATTCGTCTGTGGTAATACGTCCGCCATCTAACTTGTCAACCATGTCCATTATTGGTGTTAGTACTGAGAGATCAAATAATGGCAGAAATAGTTCGTATGCAACTCTAGCTGCTGAATCGGAATCTCGCCAGTGAATGTAACGGCCTTTGTCTGTAAACTCATTTTCTTGTATTTCACTTGGGCGATTTGTGGCATGATGGTCAATATACAACCCACATTCAGGATGGAATGGTAGGTCGCAGAGTGCTGTGTTTTCATTGATGATATCATCTAGAAATCCGCTTCGGATTTCCGCTGGATGAGAAAATACGACGTCAGCATCTGGCCATGCGGTTTTGAGAACCGCTCCAGCCACCAATCCATCTAAATCACCATCAGCAATGATGAGCCGAATGTCAAGTGATTTGATGAGAGTATGTGGCGGCATATTTTATCGGGGGATAATCACCACCATAGCCGTATTGATGAGAATCATCATGCATACTCGCAATGAATATGGAACAGCACCCCTTCGCATATGTCATGGAGACATCATGCGGCCTAGTTTTGGTTAACTATGATATGCTCTTGGTTTTACAATATCCACAAGGCCATTGGGATTTTGTGAAAGGGCATGTTGAGCAGGATGAATCGTTTGAGGATACTGCATTGAGAGAATTAGCCGAAGAAACAGGAATTGACACTGCGACACTAATTCCTAATTTCCAGAGACGCACTCAATATGAATTCACTCACAAAGGAGAGATTATTCACAAACAGGTTCACTGGTTTCTTGCCGAGACAGATGAGATGATAGTCAAATTGTCAAATGAGCATATTGGTTTTCTATGGCTTTCGTGGAATGACGCAATGCAGCAGTTAACATTTGATAATTCAAAAAGTGTACTTGCAGCGGCAAAAGAGCACTACGAAAGCCGCTGATGTTGTGAATTATTGGTTACGCTTTCCCAGCGGTTCCCATAATTCTTCATCTTCACCAAAACGAGCAGAAATAATACGGCACAGAACGAAAAGCCAATCGGATAACCTATTGAGATAGGTTAGGCTAGTTATCCGTACAGATTCTTCGCCATCATTATCCCTCAATGTTGCTAAGCGGCGCTCACAGCGCCGCGTCACAGATCTAGCAAGATGGAGATTTGCTACTACTGCATTCCCGCTCGGTAAAATGAATGAAGAGAGAGGCTCAAGCTCTTCTAACCATTCATCCATTTCATTTACTAATCGTTCACATGATTCAGCAGGAAGAACTTGCATCCCTTCTGGAATGGAATCGGGTGTGGTTGAGCATTCTGCTCCGAGATCAAATAATTCCTGTTGCAAATGAGCAAGAGTTCTGTCAAATTGCCTTTGGGCAACTAAAACAGTTGTTCTAGGACCCCCATCTAAGGTGGTCCCAGGCATTCTTTTCAGTTCCATCCGAACAATACCAATGAGGCAATTCAACTCGTCAATACAGCCAACCACTTCAAGTCGGTCATCACCCTTTGAAACAGTTTCACCATTTAGGTGGACGGTGGTTCCTCTATCACCCACGCCTGTATGGACTTTGGTGATTCGAACCATTACAACCCTCAATACGCTGGGGTTTGACTCATGTTATCAATCCCGAGGTTGTGGGAATCAAATTATCTGGGGCTGGATATTTCGCTTAGAATTGAATTTTTGAAAGACTAGAGTACCAACAATGAGCCACACTCCTAACTCAATAGTGACTAGAAGCCAAGACCACGGCCCAAGAGCTCCTAACATTGCTTCTGCTTCGTAGGGAACGCCATGAGTACCAATGAATGCTGCTTGTGAGAGAACATTGGCGCTAAACCAAACCAAAACGGCTCCCCAACCAATCATTGCGCTATTCGTATTTTTCCCGACTATCAACTTATTACCGTATGTAAATTGACTTTCATATGTTATAAAATTGACTTGGATTTGTAACGGGTTTACCCACTTTACAACTAAATATTAGAAAATTCATTCTTCACTTTTCGTGCCCTTCAAACGAGAAAGAGATGCCTCCAAAGCGTCAATCCAAGCAGAATCCATTGATTCTTCACCGCCCAATCGTTGTAATTTTTCGTGATGTTCAGAAGCCAACTCATTATTTCCAAGGTGGCTATGGATTTTAGTCAATGCTAAATGGCTCATTGCATTGATGTATTCTTCTTCAAAATCCCAAGCCCGCTCGAAGTATCCAATGGCACCTCTTGTACCTGATAGTAAGCCTCGTTCAACTTGGCGTAAGCCAGCGGCTGACCACATTCTCGCGGTTGTTCCAACAATCATTCCTTTGAAGAAAAGATAGACTTCTAGAAGAATTAACATTGATAGCGTAATGAATGCAGTTCCTTGCTCAGTGCTGGATGAAAGCGCCCAATCTTCAGCGAATAGGGCGCCGGTACCTGCACAAAGAAGTACGCCGGCAAGCGGGCCTACAATCACATCTCGATTTGTTATAGCAATATGCCATGCACCGATCAGCATCTGGATTCCTCCAACGATTGTCACGACGGTAGCGGCAACTCTAGCTTCATCATATTGACGCGGCGAAGCCGCAGATATCCAAAGCATTCCAGCAATTGAAAGGAGGATTAATCCATGTTTTTTTGAGATTTCAGGAAATGGTTGGTCGCGGCTGAAATAGACTAGAATCCCGCCGATAAATGCTAACAGCACCACCCACCCAGCATTATCCACGAGTACCGCCGGTAATATCTCGGTGATGAACCCAATGGTCAATCATGTTCGTTTGAAGGACGCCATCCAGGTTGCCAAAAAGCCTCATCATTCAGAAGAGAAATCCATTTTTCATCATCACATATTAGAAGTTCACCAGCTCTTTTCTCTAACCCTTCAAAGAGTAAGTCTGGTAGTTCCATCCTTTGGTGTGCTTGATACCATTCATCTTGCAGTGCTTCTATTGCTTCAACACCATTAATTCGGTCATCGTAATGGGTTTCACAAAGTGCTTGCAAATCAAGTAACCAAGTCCTAGTACCCCTAATTTGAGGATCATTGGAGCGGTCTGCTCCTTTTCGAGTGAAAGGCCACCATCCCATGAGTTAACCCTGACCCCCGACTGCCTTGAGGCTATCGTGAGTTAGAGAAATATGATGGCTAAGTACTCACCTCGAGTATTATGGGGCGGATAGTGGTACACACCCATGGGCGGCCG
>CBFHYB010000127.1:0-4293 GCA_965659915.1 Candidatus Thalassarchaeaceae archaeon | reverse complement strand
AACCAATACCTGAGAAAATATGGTGGCTTGGGTAGCAAAACCATCTTGCTTGGCATGAACCCTGGCCCTTGGGGGATGGGGCAAACTGGAGTGCCGTTTGGTGATGTCAGCAAAGTAAGAGATTATCTTGGATTAACTGGAGATGTAGGTCAGCCTGAAAAGTTGCATCACAAACGCCCTGTTATTGGCTTGGAATCCACTAGAAACGAAGTTTCTGGAACGAGATTATGGGGGATTATTGAGGAAACTTTTGGTTCTGCTGATGATGCGCATGCTAACTTATTCGTCGTTAACCATTGTCCTTTGTTGATGTTTGATGAAAATGGAAAAAATCTCACTCCTGACAAATTAAGTGGTCAAAGTGCCAAGAAATTACTTGAACTTTGTAATCAACATCTACGACAAGTGGTTGAGATTCTCGGTGCAACACGAGTAATTGGTGTCGGTGCTTATGCTGAAAAGCAAGCAAAGAAGGCTCTTGTTGGAATAGATATTGAAATCACTAGGATTCCACATCCTTCGCCAGCCAGCCCATTAGCCAATAGAAATGGTGGGGCGGACTGGCGTAATGAAGTAAAGAACGTATTATCTGAATTGTGATTTATTAAACCTCAAAAAAGATAAAAATCGGATATTTGAACCAGCTAATAATGGCAATATGCCGCCCTAATGCTCTTGAGGGAGACCTTACCTTCGCTGAGACGGTGACCCGATGAGTGAGAGTAGAGAACAAATAAAAATGCAAATACATGACATTGACAGAGATTGGAGTAATCCAATTGCTGGAGACCCAAAAACATTGCATGAAATGATGATAGGAGCAGTTGCACGCAGTGGAGACGCCCCATTGTTTGGATATATCCCTAGCCGTGGACAACCAAGAATCCATATTACATTCAATGAATTTGGAGGATTAGTTGACTCTGTTTCACGCGGCTTGCGTGACCGCGGAGTGACTGAGGGTGGTAGAGTAGCAATTATTCTCAATAATTCTGTAGAATGGGCGGCAACATCCTATGCTACAAATGCTCTAGGTGCTGCCTATACGGCAATGTACACTCATCAACACGGTAGCGAATGGGCTTTCATCATCAATGATTCAGGCCCAACTGTTCTAATCGCAGCTGATAACGATGTACTTGACCGACTTTGTGAACATTTACCAGATGATGGTTGGCCATCAGGCGGTATTGTATTACTTGGTGAAGATGCACCTAATTCTACACCTCCTGAAGGTGTCAGCGTTACAAACTGGAGCACATTCGTTGCTGAAGGTAGTAACTCGGAACCTGTCGGTGAGCCAGCAAATGACCCACACGCTTTAGCAACTTTACTGTACACTAGTGGTACAACTGGTAATCCAAAAGGAGTAATGCTAACTAACTGGAATATCCTACATAATATTTTGACAATGCAGGGAAGATTTGAGTTATACAAAGGCGATAAAACTGCATCATTCCTACCATGGGCACACTCCTTTGGACAAATGGGAGATCTACACTACATGTTACACCAAGGGGTTCACATTAACCTCATCTCAGATTTGTTGAAAATTGCTGAAGAGTGTACTGAAATCAAGCCACATGCGCTTTTCGCTGTTCCCCGTGTATGGAACAAATTGTATGGGAAAGTTATGGCTGGCCTCAATGCATCACCTATCAAGAAACGATTAGGCGCACTGGCTTTCAAGAAAGCAGCAGCAAGGATTGCTGCAGATGGCAGAGATTGTATCAAGATTCAACCAAAGGGATTCCTAGACAAGAAACTTGACAAAATTGTATTCAGCAAAATTCGAGGTAGATTCGGGGGGGAAATGCGTTTCTGTATTTCTGGCGGAGCAGCACTCTCCCCAGAAGTAGCATCATTCATTCAATCCGTAGGATTCTCAATGTACGAGGGGTACGGTCTAACCGAAACTGCACCTCTAGTCTCAATTAATGGGTGGGAAAATGGACATCCGTGCAAATTAGGAACTGTTGGCCGAGCGATTCCAGGAGTACGTATCGTAATTGATCAAGATGCTTGGGATAACCCTGACAGTGATGATGGTGAAATTGTGGTTTATGGACCTAACATCATGAAGGGTTACTGGAATAATCCAGAAGCAACAGCAGAAGTAATGACCGAAGATGGCGGATTTAGGACTGGTGATCTTGGAGTTCTTGATGATGGGTTCTTGAAAATCACTGGAAGAGTGAAGGAACAATTCAAACTTGAGAATGGGAAGTATGTCGCACCTTCACCTCTTGAAGAATCACTCAAACTTTCTGCTCTCGTAGAACAATGCTGTGTTGATGGAACTAATAAAATTAAAACTTTCACGATACTTCACCCTAACGAATATGCTCTTCGAGACGGATTAAAAGGTGCAAATATTGATGCTAGTGGCTCATTTGAAGAACTTTGTGCTTCACAAGAAGTCCGTACTTTTGTGCTTGAATCATTGAAAGAAGAAATCATGGCTCCAAATTGGAAAGGGTTTGAAATTTCGGGAGGAGTTGTTCTTGATTCTGAAGAATGGACTACCGATAATGAAATGATTACACCATCACTCAAAGTCAAGCGTCGAGCGTTATTTGCTAAACACCAAGCAGACATTGATGCTCTGCGCTAATCAAGTTGGTCGCCATAACGCCATTGTTGGAACAATGAACCAACTATGATGCAGACTACGATGATGATGGCACTAAGGCCAGAATTTGAGTCAAAATTTTCCAACCCCTGCATCCCTACAGATGTAATAGTGACGCCGGCAGCCAGAGATATTCCACCTAGGCTTGATGAACCAACAAAGGTGACTGGTTCTTTCATATTCTTGACTAATCTAGCGCCAATAATGAAGGAAATATCCAACGCTATGGCGCCAAAAATCCAATTAATAGGATAAAATTCAACAATAATTGAAAGAATTACCGCCATTACACCCATACCAAGAGAACCACCGACAATAAAGTGAAAATTCTCGCCGATTGAGGCACCTGAAATACCAGCCATCATTCCAAATGCTACTCCAACCCAAATTGCGATTCTAGGATCAACACCCAAAAATGCGTAAACTACTGCTCCAGCAGTTAATGAAAATGGCACAAAAAGAGCCCATGCAGTAAGTAGTGGTAACAGCCTTGGACCAGCTAAAGTTAGAGATACGCCAAGAAGGACAAGTATCATGCCAATGATTGGTCCATAAGTTGTGAGAATCGCATCAAGTTGCTGCTCCTGACTCAGTGGCACAAATTACCCGAGCGAGCGGCTTTGTTTCAATTATCGGGTCACTTCAATTTTGCAAGAATTGCTGGCGGCCGTAGGCCGCCAAATAGGAGATATGATGAGTAGAGGCTGAATCGGGCTACTTATGGTGAGTGGGACGGGGGAATCCGCTGAATCTACTTCAGGTCCCACCAAATCTGTGACTCAGTCTCCTCGTAGAGTCGTAACCGCAGCCTCATTATTTGATGGTCATGATGCTGCAATCAACGTCATGCGGCGATTAATTCAAGCCGCTGGAGCTGAAGTAATCCATCTTGGACATGACCGTTCAGCCCAAGATGTTGCCAATGCTGTTATCCAAGAAGATGCCCACGCAGTTGCCCTTTCATCGTATCAAGGAGGCCATGTAGAATACTTCACTTACATCCGCCAAATCTTAGATGAGGCTGGCCGTGATTATGTCAAAATATTCGGTGGCGGAGGAGGCACCATAACACCAATTGAAATGCGAGATTTACACGAGGCTGGGATAACGAAAATTTACTCCCCAGATGATGGTAGAACCCTCGGCTTAGTCGGTATGATTGATGATATGATGGAGAAAACGAATGACCTTGACTTACTCGATGGAGGTAAACTCAACGAATTGTCTAACTCACTCACTCCAGCCGACCATGGAGCGATTGCAAGACTCATCACACTTGCCGAAAATGGAGATAGTACATCATTCAAATCAGCACTGGATAAGTGCCGTTCTCAACCATCTGACAAAGAAGCACCAGTAGTAGGCATCACTGGCACTGGAGGAGCTGGAAAATCATCCCTCCTTGATGAATTGATGTTGAGAATAATTCGCGACTCCCCCGATTTGAAGGTTGCATTCCTTTGCACCGACCCGACTCGTAAACGAACTGGAGGGGCTTTGCTGGGTGACCGAATTCGAATGAATGCTCTCTCTCACAGTAATTTTTTCATGCGTAGCCTTGCAAGCCGCGGTTCCGGCAAAGAAGTAAGTGATCGCCTTGAAGAAGCAATTTCAGTTTGTCAAGCAGTAGGATTTGACCTTATTTTTGCTGAAACAAGTGG
>CBFHYB010000126.1:0-4303 GCA_965659915.1 Candidatus Thalassarchaeaceae archaeon | reverse complement strand
CATACCCTGTTTGGTTTGATACCTCACCGGGCTCTGAAGAGGCTTCACCAAGGAGAGTTGATTTGATTAGCAATGTAAGCAATCCAACCTCATCTTTTAATCCATTTGCTGGTGACACCTCCACAGTCACTTGGAGTGTACGAAACCCTGCTGATACAGAGGAAGATGCCTCAACCAAGGAAATTGCTGATGGCGCATCGGACTCGTACGCATGGGGAACAAATGACCCACTCATTGGTGGTTGGAGAATGGATATTGATGTTGAAGGTGACCAAATTGAGACTGAAACATTCCTTACTATCGAGTACGAGCCGTTAGAGACTGACATTCCAGAACCACCTGTTGCTGAATAGTAATTGGTGAATGTTGATAATAGTCAACATCCTCGTTGAATCGTGGTTGGACTGATGGAGAATCTCAGGTTCCGCATTTAGTTCATTGAGGTGGTGGGTACGGTGAGAGGTCAAGTGATTTCCTCACTGGTCGCTGTAATTCTCCTATCTACTATGTTCACGCATATAGTCGAGGCTGAGTCTCAGCAGGATTCACCTACTGAGGATGATGGCATTGAGCAAAAGGTGCTGATTATCGGCATTGATGGGGTAAGGGGGGACGTAGCCGAAACCATAGCACAGAGAAACGATAGTACATTTGGTCGTCTCAAAGAGGAAGGGGCATGGTCGTTCAATATGAGCGTCGGACCTTACGCCATATCAGGGCCGGGATGGTCTAGCATGCTGACTGGAGTCTGGTGTGACCGTCATGGCGTGGTAGACAACTCATTTTATGGTAGCAAACTTTCATCGGTGCCTGACCTTTTTGAGCATCTTGAGTCTAATGATCCCAACCTGCGTACAGCCGCTGTGTACTGGTGGGACCCAATTGGAGAAGACATTCTTTCGGAGAATTCTATTGACGTCATGGAGCATTTTGAGAATGATGGACTGGTTCGAGACCGTGCAGTTGAACTGCTGAACACTGACCCTGAACTTGATGTCTTGTTTGTCTCAATCGATAACCCAGACGCGGTTGGCCATGACCACGGATTCAGCCCGGATGTACCTGAATACGTAGCAGCTGTAGAGGCTGCTGACGACATGGCTAGGGATATCATCAGCGCCCTTGAGCAGCGAAACCTAAGTGGTGAGGACTGGGTCACCATCATCACTAGTGATCACGGGGGTGGCGGTAGGTTCCTCAAAAGCCACCACGCCTCTGAATCCATTGACCAAAGAACGTTCATGCTCGTTACAGGGGGTGCTACAGTTGCTGGAGAGATGACCAATGATCCAGTTGTGGTTGATGTCACAGTCACCGCACTTACCCACCTTGAAGTTCCCCTACCCGAGGGTGATTTAGCTCTTGATGGACGGGCTTCTGCCTTTGACCCCAGTGCTGCCCCTGCACGTGAACCAGTCTGTCGAGATCCGTTATTCTTCTACCAGGTTGACTTGATGATAGGGATTGGGCTAGGTCTCTTGTTTGTGGCAGTTGCATCCTTCTTCCTCCTGCAAAAGAAGCGACGCAGTAATCAAGGGCACAAGGTATCTCCAGAATCATCTGTTGATGAATAGTAATTGGTGAATGTTGATAATAGTCAACATCTTCGTTGATTCGTGGATGAGAAGACCTTGGAAGCGATTCCTGGTGACCGAGAGTTTGCTGTGATAGGTGCTGGTGAGAAACCAGAGAAGCAACCACACCTTTTGATTATGGAAGAACCATTTTGGATTTATGCTGGTAGCGGAGGAATCCTTGTTCTTGGAGGATTATTGAAAGTATTACTTGCATTCAACTTTTTAGTAGATATTCCTAATTTTGAAGAGTTCCGAGAATATTCTACTTTGAAAAATCTAATTCTTGGAATTATTTTTCTGGTTTGTGGAATTATTATTCTAAAACAGAAAAGAGATGCAGGCTGGATTGTAATCGCTGCTGTTTCAATTAATTTAGTAATTGCAAGTAATATTTTGGACAGCGATCTTGGTTTTTCGGCATTATGGAAAGTAGGAAGTGCATTATTTGATTTCATCATCTTTGGATTAGCGGGACTAATTCCTCCTGTATTTGGTTTGAAAAGAGGAATGAAAGGGAAATATTAGATTTCAGTTTCACTTTTTGGTGAATCAAAACTGAAAGTGAACAATTTTGATTTTGAGTAATAAATAGTGGTTTTCCATAGCCAATCACTTTCAACCGGGTTAACTCCCTCCATAATTGGTTGATATACCCCTGGCACCAAAGGTCGGTTCAAGAAGGAGTTGAGATAATGGCTGCAAAAAAGGATAATGAAATTGATGAAGAAGAATTGAAGGTGGACGATGTTCCCCTAGATGAAGAGGAGGATATGGTGGTGGTAGAGGTTCCCGATGATGAGCCGACACTCGATGACTTACCAGGTGTAGGTCCCGCGACCGCGGAGAAGTTGAGAGAGGCTGGATTTGATGACATGCTAGCAATTGCTGTTATGTCGCCAAGCGCACTAGCAGATGCTGCAGAACTTGGTGAAGCTGTTTCAGCAAAAATCATCGCTGGTGCTAAGAAATTAGCAAACATTGGTGGATTCTTGAGTGGTAATGCATTGCTTGAAAAGCGCAGTGAAGTGATCAAATTAACAACTAGTAGCGTAGCTCTAGACGAATTATTTGGTGGTGGTTTTGAAACCCAAGCAATTTGCGAAGTGTATGGCGAATTCGGTTCAGGTAAGACTCAAATTGGTCACCAGTTGGCAGTCAATACCACAATGCCAATCTCCGAAGGCGGTCTTGGTGGAGAGGTTTTCTACATTGATACAGAAGATACATTTAGGCCTGAGAGAATTTCTCAAATGGCTCGTGGAAATGGATTAGATCCAGAAATGGTCCTTGAGAGAATACATGTTGCTCGCGCGTACAATTCAGCGCATCAGATGCTGTTGGTTGATGAAATCAAGAGAATGGCAAAGAACATCGAGGTCAAGATGGTTATTGTTGATTCATTGACAAGTCATTTCAGGGCAGAATTCCTTGGACGAGGTAAACTCGCTGAGCGCCAACAGAAGTTGAACAAGCATTTGAAAGAACTCAAGCAGTTAGCTGATGTTAGCAATGCATTAGTGTTGGTTACTAACCAGGTTCATTCCAAGCCCGATGCAATGTGGGGTGACCCAACAAAGCCAATCGGTGGCCATATTGTCGGCCACGCTAGCACATTCCGTCTATACCTACGCAAATCAAAAGGTGGCCGAAGAATTGGAAGATTAGTCGATTCACCAAACTTGCCAGAAGGCGAAGCAGTCTTCATGGTGACAGGCGAAGGAATCAGAGATTGATTCAAGAAACTGAATGAGGCCCATTTGGCAATTTGTAGTCAGCCTGACTCCATTTTGTACATTTCCAAGTGGCTAATGCCAGTTCTTTAGCAGCTGTCATCTCATCAGTTGAAGGATGCTCTGGATTGACTTTCAAAACATAGCATGGCAGGCAAAATCGCTCACCATTCAAATCAAGAAAATGCCCGTTTGCATTTGCTGAGCCACAAGTGGCACATAATCGGTATCCATGAAAGCGGCTCATACAATTATTGGGGCAAGGTCATCGCTCTATGAACCCAACGGATTAATCATCTAAATTGATTGATTATTAATCAATATCTGTTAGTGAAAGTTTCATCATTAACATTTCTTCAATGGTTATCCCTGAATTTTTCAAATCAGACTCTATCTGGAGTCGATTTATTGTATCTTCAGAAGGCGCTGGCCGTTCAGGATTATATTCAGCATCTAACCAACTCATCAATTCATAAGCATCAGAATTATGCGTTCCATCATCCGAATTAAGAATAATTTCTTCATTCTTATCATGCCATTCTGGTAATCGAACCAACCAGGCTTTTTCATCCCCATTTTGAATTCCAGCCCGCTTGAACGCGACACTCATTTGATGAGTTCCAGCAAGTAATCGAATAAATTCACCGTCTAAGGATACGCTAACCATTTTTTCGGCTAACACTCTCTCTCTGAGTGCAAGCCATACACTCCACAAGTGTCTTTCAGATACAGGTGCTGGATGTCCCAATAATAACCAGCGTTCATCTTTCCGTTTCTGTAATAACATCGCGGCAACGAGTCTTGGATCAGAAACAGGTTCTGCAAATTTGATTGACCAAGCGCTGAACCAAGGTGGGGTCGCCTCTTCCATCAAGCCACCGCTGTCGGCTACCCGTCATATCATCTGCGGCGAGCGGCTCCTCTAACTTTAGCAGCCTGTTCAATGATTCCATCTACTAATTGGAGACTCCATCCACGCTGGTCTGCTAAACTCTG
>CBFHYB010000125.1:0-4363 GCA_965659915.1 Candidatus Thalassarchaeaceae archaeon | reverse complement strand
ATCCAATACCGCACCGCTTGGCGGCTTGATAGCGCTCTTGCTTCTGCCCAAACGCCGCGCGGAACTGTAAATTGTTTCACTGGTGTTAGGTAATTGATTCCTAAATCATCGAGTGTTTCACGTGCTTTTTTTGGTAGATTTAGGGTTGCCACTGTGATTTCAAAGTGGCGCGACCATGCTGGTAAATTGTTCAGCAGATCGCGCTCTGCCCCGCCGAATTGCTCGAAAGTTCCCTTCACCACCAAAAGGCGGGGCAAGGGTCCCGATGAGTCGCCCATGTGCTCTCGTGCGCTTGCCTGTTTAATATCGGCATGGGCTCGCGGGAGCGATGGCGAGGCGAGTTTTGCTTGTTCGCGGCGGGGAGTTGCCTCGCCAAAGCGGCCTTGGCCGCGCCCATCATGAGTTAGTTGACCGGCTAAAAGCCGGTCAGATTCCTGGTTACGAGTTAGCCGGTGTAATTGAGCATCCAATGGGTGGAAACCCATTACAACGCTGGTGGCGCCGCAGGCGTGGCCATCCAAAGGCGGTTCATCGAGCGGCCAAGGATGCAATAGATGGAGGGACAGCAGATTTTGTTCACATCACAGACCAAGAGCAGGCGCATCTCGTTCCAGCAGGTCTTGAAATCGCTTGCAGTATCACGGTTCATGACCTGTTCCATCTCGTTCCTCGAATTGTAATTGGAATAGAAGTTGGTGACCATGCTCCGAACGGTACGCGTAGCAAAGACCTCAACCACTTGAAAGACGGTCTGCAAAGGGCTGACATGATAATTTCAATTTCAGAGGCTACTGCAGAAGAGTGTAGAGAGTTATGGCCAGAAAAACCGGTGAGTGTTGTGCATCACGCAATTGACCCAGAACCGTATCAAATTGAAGGCGAAATTGGTTTGAGAAACTTCGTTTTACTGACAGTTGGAAGCAATGAGCCGAGAAAGCGCCTAGATTTTATTGATGAGGTGGTTGATGCATTACCTCAAGATGTTCGAAATGACCTCAATCTTGTGAAAGTTGGTTCTCATCTCAAGCTCTCCGATGAAGAGTTGGTCGCAGCATACCAACGTGCTGATGCGCTTCTTTTCCCATCTGCTGGGGAAGGATTTGGGTTGCCAGTTCTAGAAGCGATGGCTGCAGGTTGTTCGGTATTGGCAAGTGATTTACCAGCACACAACGAAGTTGTTGATCCATCAATGCTACTTCCACCTACAGATAAGGCGGAATGGGTGAAAGCGATAACAGAATTGCATTCAGCATGGGTTAAGCGCGGTGGCGAGCCTACAGAAGCAGACCAAACTGCATTGGATAGAGCCGGCCAATTCAATATTCAGAAGTGGGGAGAAAAAATGGCTGCTGCATGGGATTCAATGATTGGTGAATGAATTGGATTGGCAAAAAATAGTCAAATCTCAAATCCTTTGGGTGATAATTGGATTTACAATTGGCCTTTCGGTTATTTGGTGGCCGATGTTGAATGGTAGCACCTTATTTGGTGCCTTATTTTTCTACATTGTTGATAGTATTCAGTATGCAATGGCGGCTCGTGGATTCGTAGGATGGGTTGCTTTTCTAGCAATCATTTTAGTTGGAATGGCAGCAATTACTGGACGTAATTTGCGTTCAGAACCTGCTGAGGCGGCATACAGATTATTCACATCATTTGTTATTGGCTGGGGCCTTTCAAGAGCCTTAATTTACTTCTTGTTGGATCTGGCATTTTTCCGTGGTTCAATCGCCATTCTCCCCTTCATGTTTGGTGCAGTTTTGCTAGCAGGGGTGGCGGGTAATTTAACAATAAACGCCTCTAAATTAAAAGGTGAAATTACACCATCGGTTGTCATTCGAAAAATCCCAATTCTTTCGGTTTTATTGGTTTCATTAATTTTGACTTTACCAAATCTTGTTGCAGTTGCAGGACTTCTTCCAAGTCCACCAGAACGACCAACTGAGGGCTATGGTAGTGCAGATATGCCTTACGAAGTAGAGGAGTTTTCCCTTACCCCAGAATATCCTGATAATATGACATCGTGGTGGGATGATTGGGCAAATGAGCAAGAGTGGAATGTGCATATTTTTGTGCCAATTGGTTTGACATCAGAGTCAGTAGGTGTGGCAGTTGTACTACACGGGTATCAGGGGGAAAAAGTGGAATATTATCGTGATACGATGTTGTCTCTTGCGGGTCAAGGACTAGTGACAATTTTTCCACAATATGTTTCCGATATGGATTTGTCATCAATTCCAGCAGATTTTGAGTTGAATTATACCCTAGGTGGTTCAGACCATCCTCAGCATTTACCTAGATACACAATGGCTCTCTATGGGGTTGATGCAGGTCTTGATTTCATCAATTCTGATGCTGGGATTTCCGAGGTTCTAGGTACAACCGAACTGAACACAGACCACTTGTGGATTGGTGGGCATAGCATGGGTGTTGGCACCACTTTCTATGTGCTGAGTGAATTGCTTGGTAGGGGTTTTGGGAGTCAATCATTGGTGATTGATTTAGAGGCTCCATGGATTCATGCTACGCAGGAAGATTTGACGGGAAACATGTCGCAGTTACCCGATCATACTCTAGTTCACGTAGTTGAATATGAGACTGATATTGTTGTTGAAAAGTGCATTGGGCGCTGGCAGCACGCTCGCCTTACAGCTCGCGACCAAAGTCCACCATTGCCGTCAAATCAGGTACTTTTCTTGCAAGTTCCATCAGATCTCCGCGGTTTCCCCAAATTAATGGCTTCTCATTATTTACCATCAGAATTTGTTAGAGATTCTTTGGCTGACCATTCATATTATCCGCGAATTGAAGCACAATCGGATTTCGTTGCTTCCTCAGCATTTGGCGATGTGGTATCAGCTGATGCGGCTAAATCATGGTTCATGAATGAGGGTGAAATGACAGACCTTGGAAGTTGGTCAGATGGAGTCGCCGTGAAACCAATGAAGATTGTTTCATCGCCGCTTGAATTGACGGATGGAGATTGGGATGCTTGCCCTCAGCCTTGAGCAATTTCAAGCGATTGGAAGTTTGTAATTTTGAGGAGGTGCAATTCCCAAATCATCAGGGATTTGCCGAGTTGCAATTGGAAGAGTAACTGGAATAATTTCCTTGCCGATTAGGGCAACTCTACTCTCTCTCCTATCTGCTAGAACTTCTCTGCCAACTAGAGGAGCAAGTTTGTTTGAGAACTCCATGATATCATCATGAGAAGGCATATTTTCGATTGTGTGATTATTCTGTGAATGGCCGACATAGACGTATCCTTTCGCTTCGATCCAATCAGGGTCTGCAATATTATCCAGTCTTGCGTAATCATTGTGATGACCAAGACTTTCACCTCTGATGAGTGTATGGCGACAGACGGTTCTAGTATCCAAAGAGGGTAGCAGTGCAAGGGTTTCCTCAAGTTTTTCCCAAGCATTATCGTTGAACTTTGGTTTACAGAGTTTATTGAAGAGTTTCTTGTTAGGGGCATCAACACTGATGTAAAGTTGGGTTGGAAGTGTGTCAAGATTCTCAATCACCTTTGGTAGTGAACCATTTGTCACGAGGAAAGTAGAGACGCCGTGGTCGTGACAGATTTCAAGGAATTCAGCGAGCCGGGAATACAGTGTTGGCTCACCGTTGAGGGAGATTGCAACGTGTTTCGGATTTTGTGAGGCTTCCCACTTTTCGTAAGGAACGTCCTTGTGCCCTTTGAATCCGGTCAGAAGTCTTCTGTGACCTCGTACACTTTCATAGAAAAGATGCTCAGGGTCATCATCAACTTTGTTCAGAGTTTCCGAATGCGGTTCTCTCCAGCAGTAGGTGCAGGCGAGATTACAGGTGTCAACATTTGGAGCCATCTGCATGCATCCAGAAGATTCAATTCCGTAGAATGTGCCTTTGTAGCAGTGACGGTCATTTTTGAGGTCCTCTTTAGTCCAGTGGCATACTTTGACCCCACCGTGTTCTCCAACTAGTTGGTAAGATTGTTTTGCGAGAGTGACAGCAATTTCAGGTTCGATTTTGCTTTCACTGGTATACACAGTTAGCGGACTTCCCTTTGCAGTCATTACGCGCACCTCCGACAAACAGGTTCCACAGTGGGTCAGTGTCAGTAGTGCTAACGGCGAGCAACCACTTTGACTTCAACCCGCCGTTTGATGAAAGTCTAAAATCTAGTGATTTTAAGCAAAATTTCCCGATTGATAATCCATGAATGCTTGTTGTATTTCATCTTGGGTATTCATCACAAATGGACCATACCTTGCAATTGGTTCATCGAGTGGCTGTCCTGCTAACAGCAGTAATTCAGCACCCTCATCAGCATCTTCTGGAACTGAAAATGTGACTTCGTCACCATCTGTCAGAATAGCCA
>CBFHYB010000124.1:277-4381 GCA_965659915.1 Candidatus Thalassarchaeaceae archaeon | reverse complement strand
GCAACATTTCACCACGAAGTACAGCCCTAGTTGCAGATTGGTAAGCATCCCAGTACACTCTTCCTTGGGAGGATGAGCAACTATGTTCGACTTGAATTGTCAGTGTCACAACATCCCCCTCTCCAAGTGTGACATTGTTGTAAGTGCCATTGACATGAAATTCAGTAGCCTGTTCCCAGCCGTCTTGCATTACTTGAGAATCTGTTTCCTCACCGTCAATTACGGTGGTTGTTCCAACATCTAACCAAACCGTGAATGAGGTTGCTCCTGCACCAGGTACAACTGATTCAAGTAGACAAGATGGGGTATCCGAGACCAAAGATGAGTAAACAAAAACATCCGCTTCACCAGAAAGAACAACAGTTTCCACTGCTGGTTCTGACTCCACTTCAATTACGGTTGTCGTGCCAAGGTTGAAGGTTCGGAAAAGAGGTTCTCCGGTGAAATATGGATATTCACGATTCAAATTGACAGGATTATCTTGGCCATCAGTTCCGTTGACGAAAAGCATGTGGGTCTCAGGCATAGTCCAATTTAGTCCAGGTCCAGTTGGAATATTTTGGGTGGATTCTTGTGCACTTGCTGGAGCGGGTGATATCGCAGATAGGGTGACAGCAATCAATGCAAGCACAACCAATACACCGCTGAATCGGCTTGCAGGTTGAACTGCTGTCATTAGTGTGGCGTGGTATGCTCTCTCTCTTCAACCTGCCCGCACCCTGTGGGTGCGCTTTTCTGCCAAGATGAGATTTCCAATAATTCAAGCAGGCCATCCGAGAGTGGTGAACAACTGCCAAGCAAGGAGTGATCCGCAAGCAATCGAGAGGGCGTTCACTTGGCCTTTACCGATTAAACCACGATTCTCCAAAGTGGCACCTAGCACACTATCGATTTGGCACCCAAGCCAACCGACCAGCGTTATGAGGGCAATGAAAGGTGTGGCACCGATTGTACTACCGCCTTGCAGAACCCATCCTAGGGTCCAAGTTAGAATTGCAATAATTATGGCACCTAGAAATGCCGCTAGTTGGCCATTTGGACTCCACCCGCCATTCAGGCCAGGCTCACATCTTTTCATTGTGGTAATCATCCGGACTCGTGGGTCCAGACATCCAAATTCACTAGCAAATGTATCTGCTACTGCAACCGCGATAGCTGAGCCGAAAATAGGCAGCATTGCATCCCATGATTGGTTGTAGAAAGCAATGATTGCAATAACCCCTGGAACTCCACCGTTAGCAACAACGTTGGACCATTCTCGGTGCCCATCTTCTGATTCGGCAAATCCCTTTGCCATTTTTTCCTCCCATCGCCATTTTGTGGCTGCGGAACCAGCTGAAAGGAATCCAAGAAGGATGACTAACCAAGTCCAGTGACCTAAGACACCAACAATCGTTCCTAGAATGATTGCAGTTGCAATACCGGGGCCATCCAAGATATTACGCTTCTTTGATACGACAGTCAGTAAAAAAATGAGTGGAATTGAAATGATTAAGTTGTTTCTATCAAGTCCCCCCACAATCTCTGATATGTCAGTAGCAGCGATTTCAACGCCACCAAGTAAGTATTCAATTACCATAGAATAACCCCCCTCAATAAAAACTACAGCCGACGGGTTTAGTTCAAGAATGTGACTGATAAAAAAACCTCAAGCCGCGCGTTCGCGCGAAAGTTAGAGAATGCCGCGCGGTATTCAAATGGAATCTGGAGAAGCGATGACTGAGCGAATGATTTCTCTCCCAAGTAATAGCACACCGCAGACTAACAATCCAGACCATAGTAAAGAAAGAGCGAAAATTTCTCCATCACTCAAATCAGCTACAATTCCGATTAATTCAATTACAGTCAATGTCCCATTCCAAAATGCATGCCCTGAAATTGCTAGAATCAATCCAATCAGTGGGTGCTTGGGAATCGGTATCCTTGCTTCATTATGCTGTACAGTATACGGTTCAAGAAGCGGCAAACGGAATTCTCCAAGTAATTCAGTTGCTGGTGCAACCACTGCTTGTTCGGGGGATTCTGAACCAACGAATTCCCCACTCTTTGGGTCTAAAAGTTTCCACTCAAGTTGCTGATCCTCAGGGGTTTCATCCATTTCATTTAGAATTTGCATGTTCTGCTCATCTCTTGCTTTTCTTTTCATGAGGTACCACCCTAGGCCAGTTCCGGTAAGTCCAGTCCAAAATGCGTGACCTGGGATTGAGCCTATCCCGCGCACGAGCGCGGTTAGAGTAAATGCAATCGGTCCACCAAATGTTGATGATAAAATGTAGATTAGATTTTCGAGCATAGCAAATCCAAGGCCAACAGTGAATCCTACTTGGAAACCACGCTTGGGGGTGTCTATAGATGATGCGAATGCGAGCACAAATAGTCCTTTACAGATTTCTTCACCGAATGGTGCGGATACCACTGGCATTAGCAATTCAACAACATAATCCGAAAAGAAAATCCCCGCAATAATCGGGAAAATCATTGAGTTAATTGTTAGGGCTGGAATCGCAGAAAGCATGCCTGCTACTAGCCATGATTCTGCTTCGCGTTGCCGCGTATGAAGTCCTAAGCGTCGCGTACACCAAGACCACCAGGCAACTACTGGAATGGAGAATCCGAGTAACCATGCTGGAATCCCAATGATAACGAATAGCAATATTGCTATTATGGCACCAGCCTCAGATGTGAAGTAAAGTCCAGTGAGAAATGTGGTGATAACAAGAAGTCCAGCAAAGACCATCCAAGCAGTTTTACTTGGGGGTGTGTCTAGAAGTGAGTCATCCCTTACTATGTGATGTGCAAACCTTGTTTTACTCGGTGTTTGAAGGGATCCACCCATCGCTAATCGGTGTACATTTGTTCCGCTATCATCAGCCACTGCTCGTTGTAGGTGGACTAGTTTAGGACGTCTAAAAAATGTCAGAAGAAAAACAAATGGCGCAGCACAGACACCTCCGCAAATTGACAGATATGGGTCATTTAATGCAGCCCCATATGGGATCATAAAAATCAGTTGAGCAAGGAAAGTAGCCACAATCACAGTTCCTAACATCCGCCCATATATTTTCCATGGTTTACTAACTCTGATGAGTTGTAGGTCAGCAGGTGGTGGAGAAAGCGGGTTGACTTCTGGCATGATGTATGTGTGGCCCGGTGGTGCAACGCCAACTGCATGTTGTGTTTGAACTGGTATTTGCAGAGGTCTGACAGCTCCTGTGGGGTGTGTTGGCCCAGTTAGCGGGTACCCACCATCCGATGGCTGCATACTAGGGCCAAGAGGGGTGAGCCACATCAACCTCGCCCCGCAACAATCAGTTGCTAAACAACCGATTTAGGGGCAAAGGAGATGAGCAGGTGGCTTTTGGGGCAACTACCTGCGATGATGAAGACTTGTGGCCGACTGCTGTTACCAACTTGACGATTGATGGGCGAACTGAGCGGGTATCTATTATTTACAGGATATATCTCCGAGAGAAATGTCCTGTTCTGACGTTATAATCCGACTGTTGATGGTCCACCTGTGGGAATTGGCGGCAGTGGTTCAAGTGTCCCACGCAGAGTGGGTCCTTCAGTGAGTGAACCGAAAATTCCGATGTCACCTGCAATGTTGTGGGAAAGTGCGAACCAAACTCTTCCCTGCACATCTATTCGCATATCTAAGAAATCACCAAGCCCCCCACATCGATTGTATCCACAATCATCCAAATCATCAATTGGGTCATTTGCTTCAGTGATTTGGACGGTGGTGAAAAGAGGGTTATCGCTGAATGCATCAGTAACCGTAGTGATGTATCCATGCCATGCCTCAGTTCCGCTTCCATTGGATATGACTCCAACATAACCGAAGGCTACGCGGCCTTCGGAGCCAGCCGTAACTACTGGGAATCCGGTTCCAGAAATTCCCGCTGGAGGTGCAATCATCATTGCATCTGACCAAGTTTCAGCTTGGTCACGTGAATAAGCAAAGTATGGCATATTGTCAGAACCCATCCACATGGCGTAAACGTTTGACTCGTCATCAACTCCAACTTGTGCTTCCTCAGCATTCCAAGTGGTAGCCTTACCGCTTTCTTCAGTTGGAAGTACATGCTCAGTCCATGTGAATCC
>CBFHYB010000124.1:0-267 GCA_965659915.1 Candidatus Thalassarchaeaceae archaeon | reverse complement strand
GCATCACAACTTGGATTACCGCGGTAGAAGTTACCATCATCAGCACCTTCTAGGTGGGCTGACAAGCCACCACTGCCACAACCTAACGGGGCTCCTGGTACTTCTGGACTCCATGTATTACCACCATCAAAACTCGTTGAGCATAGAGGTGCTTCCCAGTTTCCATTGATGCAAAACACCCAAGTCGTTTGATGAAATGCTGCGGGGTATGGGGCCGAAGCAATAGTTTGGTGATCTTGGACAGAATAGGATGTTGCAATTGTCGGT
>CBFHYB010000123.1:0-4425 GCA_965659915.1 Candidatus Thalassarchaeaceae archaeon | reverse complement strand
AGAGTTTGGTCAAGCCGAGATTCGTGAACCGTTGGACCTTCCCCGGGCTGCACCAACACCCGATGGACGTGCTCGCGTTGTGACAATCATCAATCAGAAAGGTGGGGTAGCAAAAACCACCACAGTCATCAACGTGGCTGCCCATTTAGCCATTCAAGGCGTCAAGGTGTTGGTTGTTGATTGTGATTCCCAAGGCAATTGTGCAACAGGATTTGGAATTGATAAAGCAAGAATCAGATATGGAACTAGAACTCTAATGCTGACTCCCGAAGATGCAATCCGCGCTCGTCATGCAACTGGTGTTGAAAATCTCCATCTAATTGTTGCAGACCGGCAACTGGTTGGAATTGAGGAAGAACTGATATCACAACTTGGTAGAGAAAGAAGGCTTGCTGAAGGTTTAGAGGCACTTCTTCCACACTACGATTTGATTTTGATAGATACTCCACCTTCACTCGGGCTTGTTAGCATCAATGCACTAGTTGCTTCTGATTCAGTTGTAATCCCAGTTCAAACTGAGTATTTCGCATTAGAAGGGTTAGCCCTCCTAGCCTCAACAATCCGTGAAATTCGCCATCGACTCAATCCGCGGCTAGGTGTTGATGCAGTGTTGTTGACAATGCACGCTCCAACTTTGCTCAATGGACAGGTGGCCGCACAGGTGAGGGAGACATTCCCGGACTTAGTAGTAGATCCACCAATTAGGAGAAACATTCGTTTGGCTGAAGCGCCAAGTCATGGGACGCCGATCCATATTCACGCCCCCAAAAGTGCTGGTGGTCAGGATTATCTCAACCTGTCAAATGCATTAATGAAAGTATGGGGATTTGGTGAGAAAGATGAGTAAAACCCCAAAAAAGGGCGATTCCAAGAAAGGCTTGGGTAGAGGATTAGGTGACCTACTCGCTCAACACGATACCGATTTACCGTTTCTTGGTGCATACGGTGCCGCATCAGGTGAACATGAGCAGGGTTTACCAGCATCTGCTGGCGAAGATGATTCGAAGCAATTGTTATCTGCGATTGAGAGATTTCTAAGAACCACCCTGAAGGAAGCAGAAGTTGAAGCGGAAGGGGATGAAGTTTCAGTCGCTGGATTCATCACTGCTGTAATCAGGAAAGAGGGCGGTATCTCATTTACAATAAATGGGTCAAATCTGCCTCTAGTTCCTTCTGACTTAGCGGCTCCAGGTATGATTGCTGGCGAACTTGCTGATGACAGATCTAGCGCAGAAGTCACAATGCTACAGTGGGGAATTGAATCACGACGTCTGCTCAGCAGATTGTGTGAGCATCACCTACTCACTCAATGAAATCTGAAATTTCATCCAGCGCTTTGCGATGAAGATTGGGAACTTCAGCTCCATCAGCGGGATAACCAACAGGCATCAACAACATCGCTTTTTCGTGTTCGCCCCGTCCTAATATTTCACCTAGGAAACCCATTGGTGAGGGTGTGTGTGTGAGCGTCACTAAACCCATATTATGTATTGCAGAAATGAACATTCCTGCTGCTATCCCGCACGATTCTTGAGAGTAATAAGTGGGAGACCACTCTCCATTTTCTCTTTTTCTTTGAGTGTGGCGGAAGAGAACTATTACCCATGGTGCATCGGTGATGTGTTCCTTCACATAGTCGGTGCCCAAGGGTGCCAAGACTTCTTCCCATTCGTCAGGTATTCTCTCTTCGTAGAATCGTTTCTCTTCAATTTCTGCAGCCTCTCGGATTTTTCCTTTCAAGTCGGGATTTGAGATTGCCACAAAAGTCCACGGCTGCAGGTGTGCACCGGATGGAGCGGTGCTTCCAGTCATAATTGCATTCTCAATCAATGAGCGTGAAACCGAACGGGTTGAGAAATGCCGAGTTGTTCGGCGTCTGTCCATCATCTCAAGAAATTCAGAAGAGCGAGCTTCCATTTCAGCCGCCGAAATTTCATGAAACACATGCGGCACAAATCCCTCATTATGTTCCGGCATAACTTGGCCGAAGCGCTCATCAGACATCAACGGTTCTCATCGTCGCTACCACAGTTAGAACAAGCAAGCGAGCCCATTGGGTCCCATGCAGGTAATACAACTGGCTTGGTATCTAGCGCCTTTCGCATTGCAGCAGTGAGGTATGATTTCGGTGCTGCAATCTCAAACATGTATTGGTCAAACCAAGAATCATTCATCGTGTAATAACCATCTTCACCGGAATTCTTTGCGCCCCATGAATTCTCAACACGCCACTTGCGAATTCCGTTTTTATCGGCATCAACTCCTGTGAACAGCATTGCGTGAGTCATAAGTGAGTGGTGGTAATCCAATCTGTCCTTTTTGTCTAGTCCAAACTCAATCCCATACATCTCTTCGAATTCAAACAGTTTAGCATCCCAAATTCCGAGTTTGCGATGCATATGTTTGCCGACATCACAACCCATCCAAACGGTGGTGCCATCCTCCAATAATTTTCTAGTTACAGTTTTCATTTCTTCAATTGAAATATTCAGGTACTCAACAGGCGGTCCACCGACCACATTTTGCAGGAAATCAACTGTGTAGGTTTGCATCAAATCGTTTCTTGGATCATTCACAAGACAGACATAATCATTGTAATCAATAGTCACGAATTCTTCTAAGAATTCATGCGGCGTCATTGTACCTCGTGTATGATGCTCGTTGTCTTTGTCTCTCCACGACCATTCAAACTCTGTTGGAGGGGTTCCAAGGTGAATACAAAGTAATCTCCAAACATCTTTCATTCGTTTCTTTTTGTGCGCTCTTGCTTGAGCCTTTGAGCTACCATCATCAATCATGCTTCGGATTTCACTTGCAATTGAGCGCACAAGCAGGCGCAAGTTAGCATTCATCCAGCGAGTTGAGGAAGATGACTGAGATTCTGGGTAAGCGGATTTTGGTACCATACCATGCTTGTTGATGACATTGATTGCCATGTTCCACTGGCCACCATCCTCACTTGGATTATCAAGAATGAATCCAATCGTTCGGTCATCTAAATCACGGTCTGAGGTAACAATCATCGCTTCCAAATTGTGATTCGCTCGCTCAAATTTGTCCCAAAAATGTACATATGCTTGTGAAAACTCAAATTCTTTGACATTCATTTTTTCCATTGCACCAGGTCTCATCAGGTTCAATACAGCAAATAACCAACAGCGCCCACTAGCTTTCTGGTTGGTTACTTTCCATTCATCAATCTTGGTAGAGAAGGTGAAATCTGTTGACGCAACAACTTCACGAGAAAGCGCAATTTCCTGAACCGTGGTTTGGGTCACAGCGTTCTGAATTATTCTCGCATCTTTGTCAGCAGAGAACTCTTTTCTCAATCTATTGATTTCCTTAATCGTCATTTCACCGGCCATTCTAACAACCTCGTCCAACCTCACGGTAACTCGGTCGGGTCTAAGTGATTACTACTATGAATTAATATTCAATTGGACTAGATAATTCAATTATTCAGTCTTCGTACAGCGATAGCCATCATTCCAAGAACGCTGACAGTTGCTAACATTGTGAATCCAGGTAAACCACCGCCTTCACACGAGTCTCCTCCAGACTCTTCCCCAGCAACCCAGCAGTCCGACCAAACTTTTCCACCCCAACCAGATTCAGGGTAAGTGGTTGTATTGCCGTCTGTATATTCAAGTGTGATACGATAATTGACGTACGAGTGATCATCAACTGGAGTCATCGTGGTAGCCCAAGTAGTTCCACCATCTGAAGAAATCAAATCTTCAGGTACAGGGGCAAGACATACTCCGCTATTGAGACAAACCTGCCATGTCCACGAAACATTTGTTCCATTGTTTGCAGCATCTTGGTCAAGTGTTAAAGTGATATCAAATTCTACACCATCGCTTGACGCAGTTGGGGTACTGATAGCCGAAATAGACGTGCCTTCAATGTCTAAATCCTTGTTGACACCTCCTTCACTTGCCATAACCGCAGGGACCAACAGTAATGCGCAAAGAACGAGCGCCCAACCTCTCTTCATAGTTATACGGGGGGCGACTTCCTTCATCAAACCTAACGTTAATTGTTCTCAAATTCAACCGTAACTGATGCTGTGCTCAATCATCATTGCCCACATTTCAAAGCCCCTAGTGGCATCGTACGCATCAAAGAATAATGTGTCACCAACTAAGATAAAGCCCGCATACATCCCAGGATAATTGATACCGATGTTTATGTCCGACACCTGCCAAGTCAACGAGGTTGATGTATCGTGCGCCCATAACTCAATACCGCCGCCATCATTAGCATCGAAATATAGTGTGTCACCAACTAAGATAAAGCCCGCATAGTTCCCGGGCTCACCACTATATTCCGTACCACTGTTTGCCTTTATATCAGCCGCCAACCAAGTTGAGGAGTTGGAAATGTCGTGCGCCCACAGTTCGGAACCGGTGCTAGCATAATATG
>CBFHYB010000122.1:0-4544 GCA_965659915.1 Candidatus Thalassarchaeaceae archaeon | reverse complement strand
AAGCGTCGATAAAGAACATTAACCATCCTAAGCCATCAAGTATCATGACCTCAGATGATGACGAAGAGGAGGAAGAGCGGGCCAGCGAGGAGAAAACCTCCGGGAACTGGAAATGGAAAGAGATGTTATTTGGCCTTTTGCTGTTTTTGGTGTTTTTCATTTTACCTAGCTGGTATACGGATGATTGGAGCTGGGGATGGAAATATAGGAGCACCTAGTTCCGATGATGGGATTTCATTAGGTCAGTACTAACGTTATCGTAGTATAGACGCACAAGGTTCAGACGCAACGCTATCAATCATTCAATTTCCCCCTTGGATGTCGTCATCAGGCCAATAATCCTGTGGGTTTTTTTCCTTATCTCTAATATATCTTGAAATTCCCCTTTGCATGAGTTCTTTAGGGTAGTCCACTATTTGCTCCCAATCTAAAGGCCATGCCGTATTGCACTTAGGACAATAATTGTATTCTACATCATCTATTATTTTAGATTGCATAATAGAATGCCATTCGGTTTCTTCATCATAACAACCGTCCCAACAATATTTATTTTTTTCACTCATCCGAATTCCCCTCATATTGGCTTGATTTCGCACTTTGCATCATATGTCTAGGATACATTTTAATTTGCACATGGTCCATATCCCATACTCCCCCACAATTAGGACAATGAACATATTCTTCACCCTCTATAATTCTAATTTCAGTCTTGACTATCCAGTCGGTTTCTTCATCATAACAACCCTCCCAACAATATTCATATCTTTCATCATTTTCATTTTCATCATTTTCATTCATCTTAAATCTCTCCTTCCACTAATCCTGATATCACCCAAGCGGTACAACATCTGGAACAATAATCATGGCTTTCATCATTCATGATGATCGGTAGCATCATGGCAATATCGCCTGTTTTTTCGTCCTTACAACCATTCCAACATTTGGCCAATTCCCCATTAATAGAGGGAGGCACACTCCTATCGGAAATGGCCACCACCCAGAAATCCCCTATACCGACTTCCTGCCAACATCTGTGACATCCAATTCCAGTTGCAAGATAATTGGAATCGATGTCGTTCCAATGCAGACTACAAACCCAACCTGAACCATCACAATAAATCCCTTCACATTCGAAAATAGCTTCATTTGAGCAACCCTCGTATTCACAAGACCTTAGGGTGGTGTTGGTAGTCACTTGTTGTTCATTGCAATCATCATCATTCCATTCTACATTTTCCACCGTTATTATTTCACCTCTTTCTCTTATGCTAGCCACCCCCTATCTTTTGCAGTAGGTTTAGAGTTTCCATAAGGCCATCCCCAAAAATTATGAAAATGCTTTCCATATCTATTAGATCCATAAACATAGTAGATTCCATATTCCGCATTAATTTGTTTTTCCATTCCCCTAAATTTCTTACAATGGTCTTGAGTGTTAATCCCATAATGGTGATGGAAATAATGGTGAATAAATTCATGAATAATAGTATGCATTTTTTCTGCAACTTGCCACCTATGGTCTATCCTAATAGGAGTATTTCTGTCTCTTCCAGAAATCCTACAAGTTTCCCCATCAAAGGCAATATATCTGCCAGATTTATCGTCCTCATCTTTAGGCCAAAATGCACAAGCAGAAACTCCTTTTCCTGCGAACCATGATACCCATTGTTTGGATTTGACGATCACTTCGATTGCTGGAACATCGTATTCCGCACACATCACATCGATAAATCTCTGCACTTCAGAGCACGAATCTACCTTCGGCCAGAGAATTTGTTTCGCCCTCTTGAAAAAATCACATATCTTCCTAATCATGCTTACCACCAATCCCGAATTTGCCGCCAATATAGACCCAATGGAGGTAGTAGTATTTATACTTTTCGGTAAAATAAAATAACATATCCCTCATATTAAAGCGTTAATACGTACTGTTTTAGGAAAAAAACAATAATTTCGATAAATATCTCTCTATTTCAAAGTGAATCAAATGACCGCTTTATTTCAAGGATCAGACGCACAAGGGTCTACACCCCGCCAATAGGTTCAACATAATGAAGCACTTGGCGAGGCTTGATGAAGCCGCTAATAGTTGTCAACTTCAAGACCTATAGCAGCGCACATGGCGCTAATGCAGAAATGCTGGCGAAATTCATGGCAGAAGCGGATGCGGCCTGTGATTCAGCGGATTTTGTCGCTGTAGTTTCAGCATTCGACTTGGCTTCAGTAAAGGCAGCAGCACCCAACCTGCAAGTTTGGGCTCAACATCTTGACCCAGTTGGATTTGGATCTCATACCGGATGGCTACATCCTGAAACTGCAATCGAAAGAGGTGCAACAGGCACCATCATCAATCATGCAGAGCACAAAGTATCTATTGACCATGTCAAAAACCTGCTAGCACAACTTCCTGATGGGTTCCCAGTATGCGCTTGTGCCGCAGATTTGGATGAAGCAAAGGCTCTAGCGGCCCTTGGCCCAACAATGATTGCAGTCGAGCCGCCCGAATTGATTGGTGGTGACATCTCAGTAACAACTGCTGACCCTGAAATTGTTTCAGGCACAGCTAATCTTGTGAAATCAGTTAACCCTGATGTAAGAGTTCTTTGCGGTGCAGGAGTCAAAAACGGAGATGATGTAGCAATGGCAATTCAACTTGGAACAGAAGGAGTCCTTCTAGCAAGTGGAGTCACTAAAGCAAACGACCCACAAGGAATTCTTGCAGACCTAGTTTCAAAACTTTGAATTGCTTACTTTAGCAAATCATGATTCAGGGAAAGTTCCACCAACTTGAGAATAACCCTCAGGGATTTCAGCCCCGTAGTCTACTACTACGCCCTCTAATTTGACGCCGGCACCAATTTTTGCGCCTTCACCAATCAAACATTCAACAATTGAAGAATTATCACCGATGAAAACATCACTCATCAACGCTGACCTTACTACATCAGAACCAGGTGAAATCGTTGAACCATGGCCTATTGCACTACTCAGTGGGCCGGCTCCATCAAACACACCATCACCTAACCAAGAAGTGTCCCCAAAACCACCACGCCCACCACTGGACCAGCGTTGACCATTGAGACAAACTTGCACACCCTCTAACCAAGAAGGTGGGGTGCCAGCATCAACGAAGTGCCCCTCAAAACCAAATCCGTTCAACACGCCTTCGGATGCAATCTCGGTGTAAACATCTCTCTCCATACTATGTGCACCATCTGGCATTCTCTCGAATATTTCAGGTTCTAGAATGTAGCAACCAGCGTTAATCATGTTACTGACAGCATCTTCTAATGCTGGCTTTTCTTGAAACTGGTAGATTTTACCATCCTCGCGAATATCACAGACTCCAAACCTAGTTGGGTCCTCAACCTCCCACAGAGAAATTGTGGCCAATCCACCTTGGGAATTGTGGAACTTGAGCATTTCTTCAACCGGTACACTAGAGAGCAAGTCGCCATTCATCACGCAAAATGTCTCATCACGAAGATGGTTTCTGCAATTAGCGATTGCACCACCGGTACCAAGTGGTTCAGTCTCTTCAACAATTGTGACTTTGTATGGTAATTCAACAGTGGAAAAATGCTCTCTCATCTCATCAATTTTGTATCCTGCTGCTAATATGACTTCATCAACCAACGTTTCAGGTAACGCCTCAACGACTCTTTCAAGCAGAGTTTTGTCAAGCATTGGTAACAATGGTTTAGCAACATGGTTCGTCCATGGGCGAAGTCTAGTGCCAAATCCACCGGCCAAAACGATGACTTGCATGATGCTCCCTGTCATCGCCGGTTAAACACCCTCACTTCAAGGGATTCCTTCTGGGATAGTGCCTCAGCACAACTTAGACACGCGGGCAAGTATTCAAAGACGGGCTTTAGGTCGACCGCCTTGTAGGGGGAGTTTGGGTGAACATCCACGAATACCAAGGAAAGAGCCTGTTCCGAGATGCTGGGCTTCCAGTAGTTGCCGGAGTTCATTGTATAAGTGTAGAGCAAGCGCTCACTGCTTACGATGATTTGGCGAGCAAAATTGTTGCTGTTAAGAGCCAAATACACGCCGGAGGCCGTGGAAAAGGAATTCTTTACGACCCAGAAACTGGTGCTGAAGTGATGCAGGGCGGAGTCAAGATTGCTTTCAATCGTGACGATGTTGAAACCTATGCAACAAATTTGCTTGGCAACAAGTTGGTGACAAAACAAACCGGTGAAGCGGGAAAAATCGTCAATAATCTCTACATTGAGTCTGGATGCGCTATTGCGCATGAATATTATCTTGCAATTTTGGTTGATAGAGAGGAAAAAATGCCTCTCATTATGGCTTCAACTGAAGGCGGAATGGATATTGAAGAAGTAGCGGAATCAACTCCAGAGGCAATTCACAAGATCCATGTTGACATCAATGTCGGAGTGACAGATGCTCAAGCTAGTGGTCTAGCAAGTTCACTTGGATTAGATGGTGCGGCCAGCGATTCTTTTGTCACAATGATTCAAGGATTATTCTCCTTATTCGTTGAGAAAGATTGTGCGATGGTGGAAATCAACCCA
>CBFHYB010000121.1:0-4693 GCA_965659915.1 Candidatus Thalassarchaeaceae archaeon | reverse complement strand
CATCATCTTCCCCAGGAACATTTGACTTGAACATTAGATAGAGCCCTATTGCTGCTAGGCCTGCAAGAAGTAGAGCAAGGAGGACAATCATTGCTACTCCGCCAGTGCTTGCTCCTCCTGAGTTGACCGAGGTGTTAGATGTATTATCATCAACAACAGGGGTGTTTGGATTTACTGGTGGTTCAATTGTTAGATTACTAATGGTTTGCAGGCCAACATTATCAGTTACTCTGACATAGAGGTCAACATCGCTCCAGTTTGACCAAATAATTGCGCCGTTAGCAGGATATTCTTGCCAACTCATATTATCCCAAGACCATTCAATGGTGGAAATCCCACTACCTTCACCATCATTCAACTGTAAACTAACTTCCAATACAGGTGGACCAGCATACTGTGCGCTCAATTGTGTGATTGAAAGCGTAGGAGCAGTTCTATCGATTTTCACCCACATTGCATCTGCATCTGATGGATTTCCTGCAGCATCCATCGCCCTGACTTCAATGGAATGGCGGCCATCGGTGAGTGATGTAACATTCAGAGAAGTTGATGTGGTACTGATATCAGACCACAATCCTCCAGCCCAGCGGATTTGATAGTGAGAAAATCCAGAGCCACCATTATCAGTGACTGCACTCCAATTGATTACGACTTCAGGCCCTCCAACCCAATCGGTTAACTGTGTGAAGGTTGGTTTTTCCGGTGGTTCTAAGTCGGGTACTTCACTTGCGTTTACGGTGACGATTTTGAGTGTGTAAGGGCCCCCAGTTTCAGCCTCTAACTTTGAAATACGGATGTGGTATATTCGAGACGTGTTACTCAAATCATCATTTGTTAGTTGTAGGTTAACCCATGAGACCCCTGAATTTAATGTTCCATTATCTACTGTATTTGTTCCGTTTAACAGTTCAATTGTTAGGGGGTGGCCATCATTTTCAATTGAAACACCTAAGCGTTTACCGCCATGTAGCATGACTGCAAACCAATCTTGATTATCTCCATCCATAAGACACCCCTCAATCGTCATAGATTCAATATCAACTCCAAGTTGAGTTGCAGATGCGCGAGCAGCAGCAGCATCAGCGGTTCCATTGCCATCTGTTGCTGGGTTAATGCAACCTCCAGTTGTTTCATCAACAGGTTCTGGTGCATCTTCACTCACAACCAAAGGATTGGCTGAGATAGCGATGTTGTTACTCTCTTCATCTTCTTGATGAAGGTCGCTGGTATCGACTTTTACAATAGCCCACCAAGTGCCATCGTCATCTTCTGAAAGTTGGACTTGAGTATCGTCTTGAGTAGATGCTCCCGCGTCAAGGTTGCTTATGGAATATGATGTGATAAGGCGGTCATTGCTATCCCAAATATTGTTTTGTGATAGCCAAATTTCAACATCAAAACTTGCTTCTTCAACACCTAAGTTTTGTATCTCCCATTGCAAGGTAATGGTTTGTCCGGGCTCAGCTGAAGTCGGGCCTGTAATCCATTTTGCCAACAAATCGTTAGTGGGGTTAGTTACTTCGAAAGAAGTTCCGAATCCTTCATTATCACTTTCATCAGACTCAGAAATAGCGCTCGCATAGTCTACAACTGCAAAAATACGATAAGACCCAGATGGAGAGGTTGGAAGTTGTACATTTCTAGTGATTTCAACATTAGAACCAGATGCAAGAGATGTGATATTCACGGTTTCTAGCAAATAATCAGGTTGACCAGCAGGATCTAAGATTTCAGCGAAGAGTGCCAATTGATGCCTACCGGCGTTGGCTCCGCCCGCGTTCTCAATCACTACTGAAATTTCTACCGATTGTCCAAGCATAGATGGGCCGGGGTTACTAACAGAAATAATCCGTAAATTTGGCTGTAAAATACAAACCTGATTAGATGCGGCAAGAGTGTTGTCATTTTCATTTAATTCAACAACAACATCATTCATGTCAACAATGATTCCGTAATACCAGCAACCAGAACCGATGTTAGAAGGAATGGTGACGCTCAAGGTGTCGCTGATGGTTGAACTTGCACCAATACTAGTGATAGTTGCAGCTCCAAGGTGGGTATCAGATGTGTCAATTGTTGGATTTGAAGAAAGGAACAAATCAATTGGGAAATTTTCTGCTTCACCCATCCCTGTATTATCAAATGAATAAGACAAGGTCACTGTTTGCCCAGGTAGAACTGATGTAGGGCCGTTTAGCGATGTTGGCGTGAGGTCTGGGGTGCAATCAAGCACAGTTAATTGCTGAGATGAGGTATCGTAGACATTGTTGTTCTCATTAGATTCAGAAATTTGATAATATGAGTCAACAAAAACCGCAGCGTAATAATTGCCTGCAGTCATTGATGCAGGTATAGCGCCACTAACTTGTAAATTGTAAGAAGACACACTGCTACTACCGCTAGCATGGCCAATACTTGTCCATGAATTAGAGGCGCCAGTTTGTGAGAAAAGGACTTCAAAATAATGTGATCCAGCATTGACATTACCTTGGTTTGAAACACCTACATTGACTGTTACTAATTCCTCTGTACAGATTGTAGAGGTGGATGAATCAACCGAAATAGAGTCTGCTCGCAGGTCAGGAGTAGCAACGGTAATTGAGATTGAATTTCCATCTTCAGCGTTATTATTTTCATCACCTTCATCTACTCTATCTGTTGTATCTACAATAATTCCCCAATAATAGGTTCCACCTGATAATCCGGTGGGAATGTTTGCAGTAAGAGTGCCCGAGCGATATGATCCACCATTGATACTAGATGCTTGTTGGGTCGAACCAAATTGTGTATCACTGCTGGTAATGGTTCTATCTGTTGAGAGGTAAGCCTTCCAATAGAACCAACCTGAAGAATCATCGCCATCGTTATCAATTCTCCAACTAAGACTAGCCTGTTGTCCGGTATTTGCCGAATTTGGTCCCGATGCACTATCAATAACCAAATCAGCGGGTTCTTCGATATTTATGCGGTAGGAATCTGCTACTACATTGTTCGTTTCATCAAGTTCAGTAACACTGGAACGACTGTCGGCAATCATTCCGAGGTAATAGTAGCCTGGATTAATTCCAGTAGGAATCATCACGCTATACTGATATCCTGATGCATAGGAACCAGGAGATATGCTGGAACGGGAGAATTCATCAACATAAATGTCGTTAGTTGTGATAGTTCGATCTGTAGATAGATAAAGTTCCCAATAGAATGAACCGGTGTAATCAGTACCATCATTATCAATTCGATAGTTGACTGTGATTGTATCACCCATCACTGCAGAGGATGAAGATGTATCGATATCATCTGCCACAATATCTGGTAGATCATCTTGAATTGTAACCTGTCCACAAGTTCTTGCATTATTGGTTTCACTACTTTCATCCACATCTGTATTAACATCTAGAATGTAACCCCAATAATATGTTCCAGCGTTCATTGATGAAGGGATCCGGTTGCTAGATGAAAGGGAATCTGTACGATAGCTACCAGATGATAAACTCGATGAGTATTGGTCGCTTCCAACCTGAGTATCACTAGTTGTAATTGATGAATCTGTAGAGAGATACATAGCCCAATCAAATGACCCAGTTGATTGTCCATGGCTACTTGAAACATCATTCTCGTACTGAATTGAAATTGATGAATCTAGATAATCTCCAACAGTTCCTGTAGAAGGAGTTGAACAAGATGAAGATGTGGTACGCGGCACTAAATCAGCCAATTCGTAGACATGGACACGGCCTGTATCGTAATCGTCATTGTTGTTTTCATCACTCTCACTAACTTGTGAATTAATGTCAACAATAGCTCCAACGTAGTAGTATCCTCCAGTTATTGACGTTGGAATTGTGACTGTTTTGTATTGTGTACTGGTTGAACCCGATGAAATTGAAGATTTGTACCATGTATCTAATTCAATGTCGTTTGTAGTTATCGTGGTATCTGATGAAAGATAAATCCCCCAATAAAATGAACCTGATGATGATGTACCATCGTTCTTCAATCGTACCGTGACACTCTTGCTGTCTCCTGCATCAGCACTAGTCCAACTTGCCGAGATAGAATCTATAATGAGGTCAGGGCCATTTCTTCCAGATGTTAAACTAGTTTCACGTAATTTGTTTTCTTCAAATTCGATTTCAAAACCATCTTCATTGCTGTTTTGAACGGTTGGAGAGGGAATATTACTCAGCAACATCAGGGAAAGGAAAAGTGCCCCAACGAGGGTTGCAATCCTAGTGCCGGTCAATGCCTCACCTCAAAAGTCGTCAACATATAGCGGTGATGAAGGTTGTTATCATTGTGAATAGGCCTACGGCCAATTCACCTTTTGCCTAATTCAGTAATCATTATTCAGTTAGGGTGTGGTAAATTGGCGGGTAGAATCATCCCACCATTGTCCATTTCCGTTTTCTGCAGTTAGCCGCCAATAGTAATCTGTTGACGGAAATAATCCATTCAATGGATGACTATTTCCGCCGACGCTCAAATTACTTCCAATCGAGTCACAGAAGTCCCAATTACCCTGCACGACTCCACCATCAGCAAGACCCCAACACACCTTCCAAGTGGTGTTAGTGCCATTATCATAAACCATCCAATCAATGTCAGCCTTGGTAGATGTGACATTACTTGTCACCTCATATCTCGTTTCAGGATCATATTCATTCACCCATCCCCGTAATGGGTCTGTAGCCCA
>CBFHYB010000120.1:0-4928 GCA_965659915.1 Candidatus Thalassarchaeaceae archaeon | reverse complement strand
CCATCCCATGGCGTTGTTTACTCTCAATCGACGGGTTCTGCTTTTGTCATTAACCTTCATCTTCTTTGGTGTTATTGGTGCGGGTCGAGCTAACGTTTCAACTATGGAGCTTGTTTTATTCTGGGGGGGCAGTCTTTCCGTGTTTTTGTTCACAACATTTATCGAGATACGCAACCTTATTTCCTGGCTGAGTAAGTAGAATTGTGTCCTGACTTGGATTCCGTATACAAGGGCCTCCCTTGTGTATGTATACGATGCTATGGGTACCCATTCATCGGTTCCAATGAGGGGGGGCCATAGCAGCTATTCCTGCCAGAAATAAATCAAACAATTTTGAAAGGGATCTCATCTCAATTCCGTCCTTTCAAAAATCGCATTGCTCTCCAGTTTGCAATTGTACGTTGACGGCGCGCTTCACGCGCTTCTTGTTCCTTCAACCTTGCACTTTCACTATCCAACCATTCTTCAAACCAAACATCCATTCTCATAGCCTCCTTTTTTGCCACTTGGGCAATTAATAGGTGTATCGCGGTCTATATTAACCATGAAGTGAAGTAGGGTAAATCTAAGTGCAATGACTACACCACATAACATTAGCAACACCGGAGTTGAAGCCATGCCTGAACCACCAATGATTCTCAATAATGATGAATATGATGAGGTTGCGAAAGCAATTGTTTTGACTGAAGAACTAGGTGCAAAAGTTCGCCAACTTTTCCGCAACAATTCTGATGATGATGTTTACGACATTTCATGGGAAGTAGATGCCGCTGTTGAAGCATTAGATGTCTTTGCATCACGCTGGACTATTGAGATTCTAGCCACGCTGTACATTGCTGGTGAACGCCGCTTCAATGAACTACGTCGACTTTTGGAAGGGATTTCTAGTAGAACCTTGTCTGATAAGTTAACGACTCTAAGATTGTCTGGTTTTGTTGATCGTATAGTGGTTGATGGTCCTCCTGTGAAAGTTACCTACAAACTTACAGAACATGGTGAACGTTCAGGTCGTCTTCTCAGCCCATTAGTTGCTTACATGAAACTCAACAATGAAAGCGTCAAGAAAAGTTGAAATTGAGTGAAAAATTGCGGTCACCATACCAACACATACAATAGGGACCGGCAACAGAAGAAATCCTATGGCACTACTGAAGCAGTTAGGCAGCCGCCATGCCTTGATTGGTGTCGCTGTTGCAGGATTGACTGGTTTTGGTTCATTAGCTGCAGGCATATTACCTTGGAATTGGTCAATTTCTGGCACTATTAGTTCATCTCAAAATCGCAGTTGGGAGCACCCACTGCGAAGTAAAATCCTTGATGCTCTCGACTCAAACCCAGGTATTTGCTACCGCCAATTGCAGCGTAATCTCAATGTTGCAAATGGAACTTTGCGCCACCACCTTGATGTGTTGCAAACACAAAGAACAGTTACCACAATGCCAGTTAATGGTAGAACTTGCTACTACGCGGGAGCACCAAGTCAGATTGAGATCCTCCGAGACATGAATATAGAAGACGAGAAAGCAGCAGAGATGCTTCCTGTTGGATTATCACAAGTGCAGAGGGAAGTCGTCACACGCTTGGTTCAAGATCCATTACCAAAATCCCAAGCCTCACTAGCCCGTGACATCAGTCGTAGTCGTGCTTCCGTAAACAGTGCAATACTCGTGCTCCGCCGCCGGGGTATTCTATCATGCACTACCCTAGATTTAGCTGAACACTTACACGGACTACGCACTGGAACTCTTGATTACGAGTGGATTGATGAGCGACCTATCGCAGCATGAATCACTTATTCGTGAATGAATTTATTGTGAAATTACTCACTTTGATTGAAATCGCTTCGCGTTAAGTAGTGCTGAATCAGTAAATAGCAACAATAGCACTTAGAACCGACCGACTTCGCCAATTACTAGATGTTGAGGCTTCGTCTTGAGCAACACCCTGCCCCTACTGGCAAGAAAGATGCTGACATGCTTCTAGCATGGCTCCTTGACACACTTGGATTAGTGCGCCGACGCAATGATGCTGATTCTACAGATGCAACTCAACGGCCACTTCACAGACTAATGCGAGATCATTTGGTAAAAGAACCAATGAAAGGAGTTGATGCAAAGACATTGGCTAACCAACTAGGAATCAGTATGACTGCTCTTCATCACCACCTAAAAGGACTTCAATCGGTAAGAATAGTCGCCTCCGAAATTGGTGAAAACGGGTGGCAGATGCACCACCTACGCTGTGGCTCTCTCTCAGCAGCCATTGACATTCTACATTTGGAAGTTAGAGGGATACTCGCCCTACGCCTTGCCCCACTCAAGAAATGGCAAACGGGCTCAGTAACTCAAGAAGGAGGCACTGACACGGATGTTCCGGACCTAAAACTACGAATCTGCGAGCCGCGTCCACTTCAAGGAAATGAGGATGAAATTGATTCATTTCTAAACGATTTTGGACTTCGCGGGGAGCGACCTAGGCAACGAAGTGGTGAAGACCTCACGCGCCTTGTTTTTGAAAAAATGCTATCTGCTAATCACCCAATTTCCTTAGACGAGGCGGTCTCTGAATGGGGCGCTACCCGCCCAAGACTAACCAGAACTTTTGACCGTTTCAGAGCCGCTGGTTTGGCAGAACGTGTACTTCGCCATGACAGACTTTCAGTAATTCTCTGGGATGGACTATCGACCCAATATACTCGACGGGGGGAACAGTGGTTACTCACTAAAGGTGGATTAAGCAGATTGGACGAAAAGGTGGTTAAACAAGTTACAAAATCTCTACGAGAAAACAAATTTGATTCAGAACGGTGTGCTGAACTTTTCTCTTCGGTAAGTATTGAGCAACAACGTTTGGCCATAAATCTCCTAGGGGGGCGGCTTCCTTACGGATACAGGCTTTCAGGAAGTTCGGGAGAAGATGTTGCCCGCCAAGTATCACAAAGGGTTGAAAGTATATTCAGTCGATTAAAGCGAGTTGCTTCAACCATTGATGACTTGTAAATCATCAGTGATTAATTTGCACATTTTTTACTAAATTAGAGAGGAATTCTTCAACAGATTCCGACACGTGTTTTGCTTCTCTGTTGGTATGTAATTGTGTACGGAATGCCTTGCCTCCAGGCAATCCTTTGGTGAAAGAAAAGGCGTGACGTAAGCGATTTTTGCTGCTATCTCCACTATTTAGTTCTCTATCAAGTTCGATATACCTCTTCCAAGCCCACAATCTAGCTGACAGCGTTTCATGCATTTCATCGCTGAATTCCATATCTGCCCATTTTGGCTCAGAATTATTCCAGCCAAGATCACTCTTGATTTGATGAAAAATTGTTGGACGACCAATTGCTGCCCTTCCAATCATCAAACCAGCAGCCCCAGTAATTGCTAAACAATCAGATGCTGATTTAGCATCAACAACATCTCCATTTGCAATTACAGGAATATCAACTGATTGTACTATCTCAGCGATAGCCTGCCAATCGGCTTCCCCTGAATATCGCTGGCGTAATGTTCTGCCATGCACACATATCCGCTCCGCCCCGACATCCTCGCAACGCTTGGCTAGTTCTAATGCGTTAGTCAATCCATTACCAGTACCAAGTCTCATCTTCACTGTGACAGGAATTTGTGATGCCTCAACACATCTCTCAACCATGTCAACTAATTCATCGGGTTTGCCCATTAACGCGGCACCCGCACAATGTCTTGTTACAACCGGTGCAGGGCAACCGAAATTCAAGTCAATAATATCAGATTTCTCTTGAAGAAGTTCACAACTTTTTACCATCTCATCGATATTACCGCCAAATATTTGCGGAATGAAGGGATTTTCACGTTCATCACTTTCAAGTTTCAACCAACTCCTAGCATCTTGACGCGTCAAAGCAGCAGCAGCAGTGAATTCAGTAATGGTGAAATCAGCGCCACATTCTCTTGCTAACAGACGATATGCAAGCCCTGTGACCCCTGACATTGGGGCGAGAAACAGCGGAACTTGTTCAACCTCCAAGGCCATTAATCGGGGGGAGGGAGTGTTATGCTACTGAACTTACCCGCTAATTTACCAAAAAAAGATGATAGAAGCGGTTATGAATGGTCGTCCGGTCGCCGTGCCGAATGGATGAACAGAGTGCTCCCCTGCTGGCGTACGAGGACTATGAAGCGAACGCTGTGCACATAGGTACTCAGACAAAGAGTAAGGACATGCAGAGCTTCATCTCCAAGACAGAAACAGATGGTGCAACAATCCACCTTATTGACGTCACTAAGACTGACGAAAGAATCGGTTTCGCTGCTAATTTCATCAACAATTACGAAGGACGTGACATACTTGTTGTCAGCGCTCGTCAGTATGGACAGCGCCCTGCTCGCATGTTTGCTCAAGCAATCGGTGCTCGCCAAATAGTTGGCAGATTTATTCCTGGAACTCTTACCAATCCAAATCTACGTACTTACATTGAACCACGAGTTATCTTCGTGACTGACCCTCAAGCAGATGCTCAAGCACTTTCAGAAGCTGTCAAGAGTGGTTTACCTGTAGTTGGTATCTGTGATACCAACAATCATCTTCGAAACGTTGACTTCTGCATCCCTGCTAACAACAAAGGTCGCCGAAGTCTAGCACTAGTCTACTGGCTGCTATCCCGTGAAGTACTCAAAGGTCGTGGAGAGACTGACGATGCTACATGGGCACATCACCAAAAAGTTGAGAGTTGGGAATCTTCCTTCTAGATTTTAATCTAGATTCATACAATATCAAGTGGACAATAGCGTACGCTATCTGTATCATGCAGGCGCAATGCTCTTGACTGAGCCGACTTAGTTTGTCACGATGGGTGACTCTTCAACAGCCGGCGGCGCCTCTTCAGGTGACTCTAATCCTGATGTTGATTTCCCATTATTCACAGCCACACAGAGTGAGGATGGAATCTG
>CBFHYB010000119.1:0-5000 GCA_965659915.1 Candidatus Thalassarchaeaceae archaeon | reverse complement strand
ATTATGAAGAATTGAAACATTCCGGAGAATTACCAATTGTTGGTGTTAATATGTTTGAAAACCCTGAGGCTGAAGCCTTTGACGAATCTGCTGCTGACTCCTTTGACATGGAATTGAGCCGAGCAACCCCTGAGGAGAAGGAAGGATGCCTCAATCGGCTTGATGAATTCCATGCGACACACGCTGATACTGCACCTGCTGCGTTAGCCAAACTTCAGGAAGTTGCTCGCTCTGGCGAAAATGTATTTGCAGAATTAATGGAGACTGTGAAAGTCGCAAGCCTTGGCCAAATCACCGAAGCACTGTTTGATGTGGGCGGACAATATAGGCGCAATATGTGAGGTGCTGAGTTGAAATTATTGCTTGGCAGCGGTGGTATTAGGAACGAAGAACAAGTGAAACTCTATCATGATGAAATGGCACACCATTTCAAAGGAGTTGATGAAGTTCTATTCATCCCTTACGCAGGTAATGACCACGACTATTACCTGCAAAGAATCCAAGATTTCAGTTCCCCTTCGGGAATAAAATTAGTTGGAATACACCACGCTGAAGACCCGATAAAAGCGGTAGAAGAGGCAAAAGGAATCTATGTTGGAGGAGGAAATACATTTCTCCTAACTCGTGACCTTCACGATACAGGAATTATTGACCCAATCAGAAATCGGGTGAATGCGGGAATCCCATACATGGGAGTAAGTGCCGGCTCCAATGTTGCTGGACCGACCATGCAAACCACGAATGATATGCCAATAGTCTCACCAGCCTCATTTGAAACACTCAATCTTGTACCGTTTCAGATAAATCCACACTACTTCGGAGGGAAAAGTTGGGTGAAGAAAGGAGAGGACTTTATCCCCCACAATGGAGAAACAAGACAAGACCGGATTAGGGAGTTCCACCAACACAACACAACCCCTGTGCTAGGTCTTTGGGAGGGAACCTATCTGCGCTGGAATGGTGAAATGGGTGAACTAATCGGTGGTAATGCAACTGTTTTCCAAGCCGGAAAAGAACCTACATCTCATGGTGCTGGTGCGATATTCAGTGGCTCATTAGAACCCAAATAGAATCAGTCCAATGATAAATACGGAGATAAATGACATGATTACCCCTGGAATGATCCCAACCAACATTCCTGTACCCTGATTTGTCAATCCCGCTTGGAAGTTTCTTACAACTTGAACTATCCAAACGACAAATAAAACAAAACTGAATAAACTTCCAAAACATGGACCGAAATCCCTTACTAATGAATCATCGCCCTCAGTCTCATAATCAGCTGTTAGAATAACCCCCTCTTCCAAAGGCTCGCTGAGAAATAATTCTCCATATCCACTCTCATGGTCAATTGAACCAACATTGATTTCATAGTGGCTGTAGTACACCATATCTGGACAAATTGGAGGGGAACCCCATACATCGTAATTGGGGTAGTACCAACCAGTACCTTGATTTGTCACACTCATTCGTATCTCTTGAGCACAATAATAGTCCCATCCATTAGTATAAACGGGGAAAATTAAGGGTATTGCAGGTTCAGCAAACGTTTGTGAACCAAGGAGACTTGACTGCTGTTCTGGAAGAGATAATGTAACTGAGGTGAATGCTTTATCATCAATTCCTGGATAAACTGTAAATTCATAATGATAATCTGTATATGTCAAATGACATTCGGTATCCGGGGTTTCTTTTGTTGGCGTATATTCGACATTCCCTGCTGCGGCACCATTTTCAATAATCATCAAATCATCAGCTTGAGGGCAAGGTTCAGCCCAATTTGTTGTATTTACATTGAAAACCAAAGGCGTCATGTTTTCATCAAAAGATTGCACTCCTATCTCAGAGGGGCTTGCGCTGGGAAGTTGCAAACCAATTGAATCGTATGGCTGTTCGTAATAACGCGGATACACCGTAAATACAGCCTCTCCTTCGGTTAGATTGTCAAATGTTACTCTAGTTACTTCTCCTTGACCTTCCGCGAATTCAACTCTAGTCATCTGCTTATTTTGGATTAGATGACCATCTGAGCTACAAGTATCATACACTTGAAAAGAATCAGGATTATCATATCTATAATATTCATGATTAGCAATATTGAATTGGCAAGGTTCAATCGGTGTATTCGAAATCTGGAAAGTTCCATTCAAACCGGATTCATCCCAATCAACATTCAATGTTTCGTAGTGCCAAGAGTCATCCCAAGATTCTTCGGCCCAACCCAACATAAGCACTGGAACCATCATCATGAAGAATGAAAACAGACAGGTGATACCAATTCCTTTCAGAATTGAATCTTTCTTTGGACCTTGTGATTGCCCTACCCATACACTTGAATCAATAGTTCCCACATCCCCTGTTAGAGTAGTTCCTGTAGCAGGTGCAAGTTGAGTTGGCATCTGGCCTTGCATGTCAGTATTGATAGAAAGACCTTCAGAACCGCTCAATATTATTGGTTGAGGAGGAGATGATGAACTGGTGGATTGAGAATTAGAGTCACCAGCATTACCGTCGTTTGAAGGGCTATCCCAAGGACTACTAGCCTCACGCCCCGACTCTGCCATATAGCGTTGTGACACAATATAGGTTATGAGGCTTCATCCGGCACAACTAACTATGCTCATCATAAATTATCAATGAAAAACTATCACGAATAATCACCAACATTAGATTATGCAAAAAAAAAGGGCCCGCTTGGGGAGGAAAACCCCCCCCAAACGGGCTGTTCGCATTACGTGTGTTTTTCCGCTCAAAGATTACTATTCTTCTTCGCTGAGTAGTTGCTCACCAAACATGATGGCGATGTAGGCTCCGACTCCAGATGCAATCATTCCGCCAAATACGCTGAGCATGTTAGTCATGTCCCAAGCAGAATCGACTAGCATTCCACCAAAGTCTCCAGCACCGGTTAGTGATACTCCTGCGAGTCCAACCATCCATGCGAGGATACCGACTTCCCAGCCGCCACCTTGTCGATCATAAACCATCATCATCAAGAAACCACCAAACAGAGATGCTACTGCTGTGTATGCACCAAGTTCAGCTGGTGCTACCCAGGTCATTGCATCTGTTGCACTTGATTGCCACCAAACTAAGGCATATGCTGCAATACCACCAAACATCTGAGCAATGAAATCATTCATTCCATCCTCTATTTCATCTCGTCCAGAAGCCATCTTCGCCAAAGTAAACATTGGCAATATGGTTCCACCCATCGCTATCATGAAGACTGCTAGGACCAGCCCGGTTGCCATTACATCGCCGGTTCCTACAGCGAAGAATACAACTGCTAAACTGCCCACAAATTCAGTCATCGTTCTATTTCTATCCATTTCATATCACTCCATTTTCTATATCGCTCTTTGGCGATTGTGGTCGTGTTTCTCACCTCGCTTATAATGGGTGCCTTATCAAATACCCCAAAAAACGTGATTTTGGGACATTTCAAAAAAAGCCGGTGCTATTGAATAAAGTAAGTGTTGGTAAACTCACCAACTTGATGCTAGAAGAAAAAATGGCGAGAAGGCCGAGGAGACGAATCCCCTCGGCCAACCGCGTACAACGGCTTGAAGCCGACTTGTATTTACTGTTCAGAGTTAACTGCTCAGATAGCTTCATCGATCTTGACGCCGATTAGAGCACCAATACCAACGAATAGACCATCACAGACCCAGTCTGCTAGAACATCAACAATCTGGGTAGCTCCGTCTGCAAGAGACGCACCCATCATGTGACCACCTGATAGAGTCATTGCACCACCAAGTACCATCAAACCGAGAGCGCTAGCCCATTCCGAATCACATCGGGTATGAACTTGCCACCATAGAGCACCAGCAGCTAACATTCCTAATACTGACCAGTAATCGTCAGCAATACCAGTTATCCACATTTCTGGTGCGGCAAAGTCTGGCCCTATTGCGCCTGCATTAGTTGCTAGCACGATTGCGAGTAAAGCACCCACTACTTGTGCTACTAAACGCATACCGTTTGCCATCCAGTTTCCTTCAGCATCTCCAAGGTCACCTGTCATCATGTTACACCAGGTGACAACCGGTAGGACATGTGCCCCACTAAATGCCATCCACACAACTGCAAGACCTACTGCTCCTGCAAGGGTGCCCGTCGTTCCAACCAGAATCCAAGAGAACACAAAAGCGCCTCCAAGTTCTGCCATCATTACTTTCTTATCTATTTCCATATTTTTCACCTTTTAGTTTCCCATCGCACTAGGCGATTAAGCCGCTTTTTCACAGTTTGCTTATGAACTAACCCCCGACGAACACTCTGAAAAAGGAGTTTTCTGGATTAAATGAAAAACGCCGGTGTAGTGATTTGAAGTAGGTGTTAGTAGCCACACCGCCTCCGGATTATGAATGAATTTGCTAAAAATGCCCTGTTTCAATAAAATATTAGCCATTAAATGCCATAATCGGGGGGGTTAAACGATATTGCCATAATCGAGATTGTTTCAAAATATGCAAAAATTGATAATTTGTAGCGTTTTTTACTTACCTTTGGCACTTTGAGCAGAAGAAAGTTGAGCGCCCCCCTTGAACAATTCTCTTGATCTTACCACTACAAGAATGAGTCAAGCAAGGCTCCCCTTCGCGCCCGTACACGCGGAACGAATGGGCGAAATAGCCTAAATCACCATCAACAGCAGCAAAATCAGATATTGTTGAACCACCTGCTACGATTGCTTCGCCCAATACTTGTTTTGTTTGTTCAACTATTCGTTCACACCTAGAATCTACCCGCCCAACAGAACTTGCGACACTAGATGCCATACGTCTTGGAGAGACACCTGCTCGATTTAGGATCTCACACACGTAAATATTACCAAGTCCAGCTACAATTCTCTGGTCCAGTAATGCTGTTTTGATTGGTGATTTCTTATTCTCTATTGATTTTGAAAAGGATTGTGCATTGAATTTTTCTGATAGTGGCTCGCAACCAATCCCGGCTAGAAGCCGGTGATTCTGCTCGCCACCAGCATCAAT
>CBFHYB010000118.1:2266-5045 GCA_965659915.1 Candidatus Thalassarchaeaceae archaeon | reverse complement strand
AGATGGAACCCATGCTCTACTTTGTGTCAAAATGTGATCATTTGCAACCTCGCGCTCACAACCTTCTAGGAAATCATCAAACCATGAAATTTTGGAACCGAAAACCTCTCCATTTCGAATTACAATAGCAGATGGACCGTGTCCTGTAATACCAACTCTGACTACGGATTCGCCGCGCCCATCAAGCCAATGCAGAAGATTATCCCAAAGACTCTCAGAAGTTGGCCAAGAGCCCAATTCCCATTCACTTGAATTGTCTAGCAGTAGCACTTTTGTAGCACTAGTACCAACATCGATTCCAAGTGTGAATGGGCCTTTCATTATCTCACCAAATAAGCCACGAATTCATTGAAGATTCTCCGGCCCACTTGGCCATTCTATTGGACTCCAACCAAGAGCCGAAATACCAGGTTCTAGGTCAATGAACCTAGCAGGCGATTCAGATTGAGCTGCGGTCAAAAGATATCCCGAAATGTTCGGATGGCCTTCACAAGATTGTGAATCCCAAGAAGAGAAATCGGCTTCCACTGCGGCTGAAAAGAAGTTAGCAACGTCTGCTTGTAAAAATGCGGTTGCTTGTAGCCTGCCGCCTCTTTCCCAATGCTCGGACTCATTGGGTATTACTGTACCAATTCTTACGACTATGCATTCCATCTCATGCCCTTGCGAGTAATACTGTCCGAGTCGTTCAACGAATACCTTAGACTCACCATATGTGCTAGTCGTAGAAGTTCCGTGACTTACACCGATAAGTTGCCCTTCAAGAGAGCCTCCCGGCAAGAGTTCAACCTCAAGACCAACTTGAGTAAGACCAGATGAGGATAACACCACTCTGCGTACACCACATATCTTGGCATTACGCATGAAATTAGTAGTTACCAAAATGTTGTTTCTCAACATACTCTCATCGCTATTTGAGGGGTTTGCATCTGCCGCTAAATGGACTACTACTTCGCAATCTGCAAGCATCATCTGCCATTCTGAATCAGTTGCTTCTGCTAAATCAAAGTGATGAGTTACGCGGCTTGGAGCGGTTGCATCATCGGTATTCCTACCCGCCTCCATCCAATCTTCATGTGGGCGGTCTATCCCAATGACTTCGTGGCCTTCAGCAACTAGCCTGTCATAGACCACTCCGCCGATTAATCCGGCCGCTCCCGTCACTGCCACACGCATCTTTCGTCAATGTCCGATACGGCGACATCATATTGACCTAATCACTACTGCCATTTACAATGGCAGACGGAAATGCAGGACTAGCAATTGCTATTTCTGCACTGCTTTTGCTAGTTAGTTTAGGTGGCGCTGGATTCTATTTGATTAACCGAGCACCTGATTCGCCGCCACCTGATGAAGGAAATAATACACCAACTGAACCCATTGACGACGGAAACAACACCCAGCCGATTATTTGTGCAGACAATCAACGTGAAATCTTTGGAGATAACTTGTCTGTCGTAATCGGGTGTGACGATATCATCCCACCAAGTAATGCGTCGTTTGAAACGGATTCAATACAAGTTACACTCGGCTCAATCACTGGACTCAACTGGAGCATTGACGGTGATTCTGAATTTGTATTCACTATCGACTGCTCAGATTCTGCTGCCCAGTTACGTCAAGGACAAAGTGAGAGTGAGCCAGCTTGGATTATCATAGCCAATGAAATTGGAATCACGTCATGTGATGTGGAAGTCACCAACCAAGGTGGTTCAACAAATCTCTCCCTAGAGATTATTGTGACAGATATGGCGCCTTCTTCTTTGAACTATCAACCATCAACCCACATCCTAACCAAAGGTGACCCATTCACTATTTTCGCTAATTATGAACAGGGTGAGCCGACCTCTTGGGAATCAAGCCCTCAAATGCCCCCTGGGCTTGAATTGCGTGATGATGGGGCGATAATTGGTGCACCTACTACCCTCATGCCAGCCACAACTTACACGATCACGGGCAGTAACGATGGTGGAAGTGATTCAACAGAGATTACAATCACTGTTCACGATCAAGCACCTAATTCAATCACCTATCTTGATGAAGATTTGATTCTCACCCTTGGAGAGCAAATGAATGATATGATCCCTAGTCACAATGGAGGAGATGTCTTGAGTTGGGAAGTTGACCCACCTCTTCCATCTGGCTTGAACATTTCACGGGTTACAGGACGAATCTATGGGACTCCAGATGTTCTTTATGAACGCTCATCACACCTTATTTATGCTAATAATTCGGGAGGTTATGCGGTACTAGTTTTGCAAATAACAGTCAATGACAAAACAGTTGAATCGATTGATTACGGTAGTCAAGATTTTGACCTAGTATTTGGTGTATCAACGCTGAATGTCACACCAACAACAAGTGGTGGTACAGCTGTTTCTTGGAGTATTGAACCACCCCTTCCAACCGGACTACAACTCAATACCCAAAACGGAGCACTAACCGGCAGTGCTGACGAAATAACACCATGGATTAACTACACCGTTTGGGCCAACAATTCGGGAGGCTCTTTCGGGGCTTGGTTAAACATCAGAATCGCCAACATGACACCTGATAATATCTCGTGGGAGGGGGGATTGGAACAGATTCTAGCAGCAAATAAATCCGTTTCAATTTCAGCAATCAATAACGGACCAACAATCGACACTTGGGAAATCGAACCAAAACTACCTGATGGGCTATACCTATCTCCAACCAACGGCACTATCTTTGGTTCACCAAATGGAAGAGACGGAGTCAACATATCTCGCCATGCTTGGACAACCCACACTATTTGGGC
>CBFHYB010000118.1:0-2257 GCA_965659915.1 Candidatus Thalassarchaeaceae archaeon | reverse complement strand
CACTATCTTTGGTTCACCAAATGGAAGAGACGGAGTCAACATATCTCGCCATGCTTGGACAACCCACACTATTTGGGCTAACAATTCCGGGGGAGAACTTGCACTGAACCTTACATTGGCAATCCATGATTTAGCACAAGATCACAATGAATTAACCAAGCGCCCGATTGGTACTGTGGATTACGGTGGCGCTTGGCCTTCACTTATTCTACCGATTGGAGAATGGTCGTTTAGTCTTGGAATTGACTGGGATAACCGGCCTATTTCTGCTGCTTCGCACGCTGGAAAGGGAAGAATTGTCGGCTATGGCCATGAGACAATGGTTGCAAGAACTGGGAGCGATAGTCGAGCCAATCTTAGCCTCAATGCCTTGGATTGGGTTTGCGATGGCAATGGTAAAACTGTTGGATTAGAATCGTCATTCAATGGCTGGCAGAATACACTACTTTCAGAAGGGTATGCTGTAGTAACTAGTGCCACGGCTGCAGACTTAGTAAACTTGGATTGTTTTGTGACTGAATTCTGGAACTCATATTCTGACAGCGATAACCTCGCCATTACTAACTGGTTAGAAGATGGTGGGGGGTTAATTATGGGTGGACACGCATGGTATTGGTCTTACTCAAATAGTGATGCAGCACACAATTATCCCGGCAATAAAATTGCTAAATCTACTGGTCTGTTTGTATCTACATCCTCGGGTTCTGCCACCTTTGCAGTGAATACCAATGAATGGGGTGACCTCTATCGATTACATGGCGCACTTCCTCTAATCGTTGACCATGTAAATGGAACTCAAATGATGACACAAAATGATGCTGCTATCGGCTCTAAATCAGTCTCACTTTGTGTTTCCAATCTACCACTTGATTACACCGGTGTATGGGATTCTCTACGCAAGATGAGTAATGACACCGGATGGATTCATATTGACTCAAATAACCAATACACAATGAATGCCGATGAAGTTGATGATTTAATTCTCAATATTCAAGAGCAATTAATGCTAAAATTACCAGCAGAGGAACTTGAACCTCATCCTTCACACAGTTCATTCCCTGGTTCAGTAAATCCAACAGCCCCTAGGCCACTGAGAAATGTCTCAATTAACGGGACTTTTGCAGGTTTACCAAGTCAATTTGGTTATGCAAATGCAAGGTCAGCAGGGTGGATGGCAACAGGAATGTATGCTCCTGCTGGAGAAGTAATCAATATCACAATCCCACAATCTATGGTGAGCCAAGGAGCTTCAATTCTGATTGGGGCTCATTCAGATTCACTGTGGGGAAAAACAACCCTTGATAGACATCCAAAAATCACTCGAGGCTGGTCAATTAAGAACTCGTCGATGCAAGTTGGTAACTCGTTTGGTGGACCGATTTATGTGACAATCCCAGCAGGATCTACATTCGGAGATTTCAATATCACTATCGAAAATGCTGTTGACATGCCACGCTATATTCATGGCGTAACAAATATTCACCATTGGAACATGGTTACTCGAAATTCACCTGCACCAATTGCTGAATTGGAATCGGATTGGTTTATTCTTACTGTGCCATCTTCTTACATCAGAAATCTTGACCGCCCTAACGAAACTATGGATTTCTGGGATGAAGCCCTGCAAATGGAACACAACCTCAGTGGATTCACCCCTTGGCCTCGTGTTGAAAGAGCTGTATTTGATGTACAGATTTCAGCAGGATGGATGCATTCAGGATACCCTTTCATGGCCCACACAGCAAGTGTCAGCGGCGTAGTGAACGGTAGTGCCATGCGAGCTAATGGTGATTGGGGGATGTTCCACGAATTGGGGCATAATCATCAGTGGATGTCCTCTACTCTTCCAGGGACTACGGAAACAACGTGCAATATCTACTCAGTAAAACTGATGACTGATCTAGTTGGAAAAGACCTGAGAGCAGGACATGGTGCATTGAACACCCAGAGCATGATAAACCGCGTAGAAACCTATTTTTCAGGTGGATCACAAATTTCCCAATGGAGTGTCTGGACCGCGTTAGAAACCTATCTTCAAATCTATGAAGAATTTGGTTGGGAACCAATTACTGCGGCTTATCAAGAGTACTATTACAATCTTACAACTCAGCCCTCTGGAGACTCTGCAGAATTCAATGAATATGCAAAATGGATTTCAATAAAAACTGGTTACAACATGACTTCATTCCTTGCTGCATGGGGATTCCCAATTACCGAACCAACACAGAATGCTGTTGATCATCTACCTGTATGGGCT
>CBFHYB010000117.1:0-5062 GCA_965659915.1 Candidatus Thalassarchaeaceae archaeon | reverse complement strand
AGGAGTAGATGTGGAGGCTGAACGACACGGCCAAGATTCATTCTGTTGTGGTGCAGGTGGCGCTCAAATGTGGTTAGAAGAAGATCCAGACAAGCGAGTTAACGAAATTCGCGCCAAAGAATTGGCTGAAACCGGCTGCGATACAGTTGCAGTTGGTTGCCCTTTCTGTTCGGTAATGGTTGGTGATGGACTGAAATCAATTGGAAAAGAAATGGAAGTGATGGATGTTGCCGAACTTCTGTGGGAACAGATGCAAGCGAAAGACAAAGAAATTCAAGCGACTGTGACAGCAGCCGAGTAAAATTGACAACTTCATTCAATTTTCAGATAACAACTCCAATGCATGAGTTGAAAGCATAATTCCCCAAACCAGCCACATGGCACAACTGGTAGTCGGCGGAGGTTGCTTCTGGTGTGTAGAGGGTGGGCTCAAGAATCTACGAGGAGTTTCTGAGGTCATCCCTGGATACTCAGGTGGTGAAACTAAAGATCCAACCTACCAACAAGTTTGCTCGGGGAATACTGGCCACGCTGAAGTTGTGAGAATCACATTTGACGAACAGACCATCTCTCTCGAAACCCTACTTGAGGTGTTCTTCACACTACACGACCCGACCCAACTCAACCGTCAGGGCGCAGATATTGGTACTCATTATCGAAGTGTCATCTTTACTGCTGATGAACAACAGAGAATTACTGCTGAACAAGTAATTGAACAATGCCAAGCGAATTTTGACGATGAAATTGTGACTGAGATTTCTCCGCTGGGACATCTCTACATTGCTGAAGATTATCACCATGATTACTTCGCTAACAACCCAAACAATCCGTATTGCGTAGCGGTTGTAGGCCCTAAAGTTGCTAAGGCTAGAGCAAAGCATGCATCGCTTTACTGAGATGATATCTCGCTAAGGAGATACCAAAGGTTCAGTAGATTATAATCAGCATTAATTCAGGAAGAATAGCTGCATAGAACCATCGCCTTCAAAACTAATCGCCACTACCCAGTATCATGTCTGAACAAACATACACCTTTGCCGGTAGAAGTATGCCAGAAATTTCGATTGCTGTTGGGTTAGTTTTCACCCTGTGGGGAGTGGCCGCCTATGTCATCAGCGACATGGCAAGTATGACAGCGATGATTCCAATGTTTGTTGGAGGGCCAATAGGACTCATGGGTCTCTTATCAAAATTAAATCCTGATAAGCGAAAGATGTTCATGCACATCTCTGCAATGTTTGGCCTCCTTTGCGCTCTTGGTGGATTGCGTTTACCTATGGTTATCATGAATGATGAGAGTAGCACTCTGCTCATCGCTTCACATACCATTCTCTTGGTGCTCGGTAGTATCTACACATATCTCTGTGTTCAATCATTTATTTGGATTCGAAAACAACGCGAAGCTACTGAAGAATAGAGTCGAGCGTTAATTACCACAAATCACTAGTGTTAGTCATTTGTTCGGAGAGTCGCCAAAGTTTAGCGGCATCTTCGTCACTTTTTGCTGCCTTTGATAATTTACCAAGCCTGTGATTGTATAGATAATCGCCGTTATGCTTGCGAGCCGCCTCAGATGCGGCTAGCCAAACGATTGTTTCAGCACCCTTGCTATCGCGGCGTTGAACCGGCCAAGTCAAGGCCATCAACAATCGGCCAATGAAACCATTGTTTCGAGAAAATCCAGTATTAACAAATCCTGGATGAATGCAATTTGCTGTCACATCTGTCCCATCCAACTTACGTGCTAATTCCTTGGTGAATAGAATATTTGCCAACTTTGATTGACAGTAAGTGGACCAACCGCCCATGTTTCCACGTTTGTCATATTGTAAATCATCCCACCTCATTTTACCCGGTCTGTGTGCTTCGCTGGCAGTAGAAATTACCCGTGCTGCGGGGGAAGAAATGAGTTGGTCTTTGAGAAGGCTAGTGAGCAAAAAGTAAGCATTGTGATTGAGGGCCCAAGTACGTTCAAATCCTGCTGATGTCTTGATTTTCTCAGTGAAAATAGCTCCAGCATTATTGACTAATACATCGAGTTGCGAATACTGGCTCTTGATGCGCTCTGCAAGTGCGCGGATTTCATCCTGCTCTAGCAGATTACAGACTTCGCCTGAAATCGGTCCACACCCATCAATAGCCTTAGCCTCTGAAATTACTTCATCAATCCTTGATTGATCTCGGCCAACGACAATCATTGTAGCACCAAATGGTGCTATTCCGTGGACTACTTTTCGACCGATACCCCGGGTTGCACCAGTTATCAGCACCACTTTGCCTTGCATGTTGACAACGCCGGTACCACTGTTGGACCCCTTAACCATGGACATGGCTCGCCGGAGGGGGTTAAAACCATGTGTTGTGAGCGACCCGCCGAGAATGATAGGATGGGACTGAGAGTTCATGATACTCGTCGCCGCAAGAAAGTCGATTTCACGACTATTGAGCCGGGTAAAGTTCGCATGTATGTCTGTGGAATCACTCCATATTCACCATCACATCTCGGCCATGCTCGGTGTTATGTTTCCTTCGATATTATTCATCGCTGGCTAGAAGCGAAGGGATACGATGTGACTTATGTTCAGAACTTCACTGATGTTGATGACAAAATAATCAATATCGCAAATGAGGAAGGCATTGACTTCACAGAAGTAGCAGAGCGGAATATTGAAGATTATTTTTCTGCAATGGATGCTCTGAATGTATTACGTGCTGACCATTATCCAAGAGTTACCGAAACCATAGATGGAATCATCTCAATGGTTGAAACTCTAATTGAAAAAGAGCACGCTTACATCGGTGATGATGGAGTCTACTTCCATGTAGAGTCAGCGCCAGAAAAGTACGGGCTTTTGACTGGACAGAAAATTGAGGCTGTTCGGGCTGGGGCCGGTGGAAGAGTTGGAGGCACTGGAAGCGGAAAACGTGACCACAAGGATTTCGCATTGTGGAAACTTGCTAAGCCGGGTGAGCCACAGTGGGATAGCCCGTGGGGGACTGGTAGGCCTGGATGGCACATTGAATGCAGTGCTATGAGTTTGCAGTTCTTTGGTGAGCAATTTGATATTCATGGCGGCGGAGAAGATTTGCAGTTCCCGCACCACGAAGCTGAAATCTTCCAATCAGAATGTTGTACTGGTACCTCACCTCTAGTTCATCACTGGATGCACAATGGTTTCGTCAATGTAGATGGTGAAAAGATGTCAAAATCTTTAGGAAATTTCTGGACAATTACAGATGCATTACAAAACTTTGAACCGTTGGTGTTGCGTCATGCGCTCCTCAATGCTCATTATCGTAATCCAATCGATTTCTCAGAGCAACTTCTTGAGGACGGGAAGCGCATCCAAGCTAGGCTTGAGGACGCTTATCATGATGCATTGACCGTATGGGACGAGGTCAAGCATAACCAAATTGTCAAATTACCACGGCCTGAACTTGGGGCTGATGGATTGGCTCACACATTGGGGATACTCGAAAAGTTAGGTGAAGAATGTGCAGTAGCAATGGACGATGATTTCAACACCCGTGAAGCACTTGCAAAAATTAACGCCGCTATTCGTGAGATTTCAAGGACTCTACAATCAGGTCTGCAGGATGACGAACGTGTTGCATTCGGATATTATGCCGTTGAGTGGTTAGAAGAATTTGCTGGCAATGCACTTGGACTTCTCCCCAACCGTGAGGAGGCTTTGATGGGGCCACCTGATGACCCGCGCAGGGCTGAATTGGCACCAAAAGTTGGAGAATTACTCATCAAGAGAGCAGCGGCTAGAGATGCAAAAGATTGGTCAGCCGCTGATGCAATCCGTGACGAATTAGCGGCACTTGGAGTCACTGTTCAAGATACAGCACATGGGCCCGTTTGGGAAATTATTGATTGAATCTCAAACATTTGATTAAATGTTGCTAAATGCTTTCAGCGTTTTCTAACCAGCATCCAAAGTGAAGCACCAGAACCAAGTATCACCGACAATGCAACGAACATCATTAACCAATAAATTGGTGAAGTTGGGTCAAGAAGAGACGAAAAGAGATCACTCTCTGGGTCGGTGAAATCAGTATCATCTTGAACACAAGACATCTCAGTGCATGCCCACTGTTCTTCTACACAAACACAGGTGTTGCAACCTTCGTCTGTCAATTTTGTATCACCATCATTACACTGGGGAACTACTACGTTATCATCGGTGTTATCGTCTGGAGGGTCTGGAATAATTGGATCTGTGTCCGGCGGAATAAATGTCTCACTACGATTACCATTCGCATCAAATTCAACATCGTAGTAACGTGTGTAAAGGTCAATTGTTCCTTTGCTATTGAACGGAGAGGAGCGGTTTAGCACATCGAAATAGCGGTCATCCCCGTAGGTGAAAATTGGGTCAAGAGGTATTTCATCCAATGTAGAATAGGATTGGTCAAGCCATGAGTTGAACTCCTCCCATGTACGGGTGTTTTTACCCCACTCATCAAACATTTCTTGACGGTCATAACGCATCGCTTTTGCTAGAGTTTCTTCAAGTGAAGAGAACGTTCTCGCACCATCTTCCATACTATCATAGGTGATGTCAACGGCCTTTTGGAATCCATCTCCATTTACCACTTCGTAGTCTTGGCCGTTGAGACTTTGCATCATGTCAACATCTCCGAAGACTGCTAATCCACCAACGGTGACCAATCTAACATCAGGGTCAATGGCTTCTATCAATGTGCGATATGGGTTTTCTGCAATATTGTCAACAACTAGGAGATCTGCTTCTAATCCATTTTGGATTCTACCAACATAATTGTTCCACTTCATAGCATCAGCAGCGTTACTTGTTACCATCTGCACAAGTTCGTAATCGGTGAATGTGCCACTCATTTTATTCTGATTCCACCAATCAGCCATCTTCAGTTCATGAAGTGGATTCTTTGCGCCTGACGGACCCCAGTCAGGCGCTAATGTAATTCGCACGCCAGCATCTTTTGCTAAGTTAGGGCGTGCGGTGTCGCCGTAAAGCAGCATGTTAGACATCGGCGACCAGACAAGTGTTGCATCCACTGCCGCCATGTCGGCAAA
>CBFHYB010000116.1:0-5070 GCA_965659915.1 Candidatus Thalassarchaeaceae archaeon | reverse complement strand
GAAATGAAGATGTTTTTGAAAACATCAATGGCAGTTTCGGAGAGATTGTTGCCACAATGAATGAAGATGAACGAAGAATTCCTCTTCGGATTTTTGGTGCTGTCTGTGGTATGGATGGCAGATTAAAGCGAAGAGTGCGCTCAGAGTCAAGACGCTTATCCATTCTTTGTTCAGAATATGATAAACATTCACTCAAAAAATGGAGAGAACACTTCATGCATGGAGCACCAATCCCTGTATGAGTTACAATTACAGGCATTATTAACAAAAAAACTGACAAAAATAAAAACACCGGGTTATAAAAAGAAACTGCGGTAGCCTCAACCACAGAGGTGTATGCCGATGACGTCACTTTTTTCTACAGTCAACAGCTTCCTTGAAGAAGATGGTTGGAATTTTGAGTCATTCAAAAATGACGGAGTGTTACGCGCCTTATTCTCAAGTGAGAAACAAGAATGGGAGTTACTAACCCTCGTGCGTGAGGAGTTGGACCAGATCATTTTCTATTCTCATGTGACCGAGTCAACAACCCCAAAACACCGCCGTAATGAAATGTGCCTATTACTGAATAATCTAAACAATCGAACGGTTTATGGCGCTTTTGAAATGGATATTGATGAAGGCGAAGTAATGTTTAGAACCGCTTTAGACCTTGTTGAAGTCTCGCCTTCATTTGAATTAATTCGTAATTCACTTTACACCAATCTTGGCACAATGGAACGCTACCATGGTGCTCTAGTTGCCTTGATGAAAGATGATAGCGTGAGTGCTGAAGTTGCTGCAGCGATTGCTGCTGGCGACGAATCTGAATGATTCTTTTATGGGTCAGAATGATGTGTGATAGGTATTCTCACCAATTCATGGCACCGCCAAGTGTTCACTCAAGTGGCCCCGGTGCCAATCTTTCTGCTGCTTATTTTGAGGCGCGTTATCAAATTCTAAGAGAGCCGTTGGGATTCCCACCAAGTGCCGCAAAACTCCCCGATGATGATGAGGCTATTCACACCTGGATTGAAATGAAACAAGTTGAACCAGAAGAAGATATGATGGTCGTTGCAGTTGGTAGAATCCATTTAATTCCTGCAGATTCAACTGGTGCTTGTGCTGACACAGTCGATGAAAACGCAGCCCATTGCCCTGATTTCCCACCATTAGGATCTCATGGGTTCAGTGATGTGTCTGGTAACGATTTTCCTATCCCTGAATCACTACGCCCAGCAGTGCAGATTCGACAGATGGGGACCCTTGAAAACCATCAGCGAAAAGGATACGCAGCAACAGTCCTTAGCAATCTTGAGAGTGAAGCAGTCACACAGTGGGGTAAATGCACAGGATTCCTACAAGCAAGAGTGCATGCAATCCCATTTTATGAATCCCAAAAGTGGACTTGTTTTGGTGATGAATACATGGTTGAAGGAATTGGATTACACCGTTCAATGTGGAAACCTCTGAATGCATCACTAAGCCCCGATTCTTTAGTTCAAAATAGAACAGAAGGTGAGCAGTGAATGGAGCAAGAAGGCACCGGTGAATGGTTGCTGAGATTGTTGGGAAAAGAAGCCGATTTACGGCCACCCAAATCTAACGCAGAAAAAGAGGAGGAATATCTGAAAAAGTGTGCTCATGTCACTTTATTTGGTGAACTTCGCCCTGCCGCACACTGTGAATTACGACGTTGTGGGGGGGCGTTGGAATTGTGTACTGTAATCGTTGATCCAGAAAAGCGTGGGATTGGGCTTTCTCACGAGTTAGTGAGGCTCTCTTTAGAACGAGCAGCACAAGATCCCATCGTATCAGGGCAAGCACTTGGTGACCATTCTCCTCCGCTGATTTTTTCTTTTACTCGGTCAGCAGCACTTGCAACGAGTTTGACAAAAGGTGGATTTAGAATTCAGCCAGCGCGGCGGAGATTTTGTCGACTATTTTTGTGGCGTAGTGCTTCTGCTAACCTTCCAATATTTGTACAACTTGGTTTGGCTAAGGAAAGATTAGGGAGAACCATCAAAATGTTGTTCAAAGACCGACGAAAAGCAAAGCAACAAGTGGGTAATGTGGGTGAATACCATCTTTTCACAAGAATTGCTGGCGATTTACCTGAACGTGAAGAACCTATGACAACGGATGGAATTGTTGCTTTGGGAATGAATGTGGTTCGAGTAACTGATGAAGACTTGGTTGATGGAGATGAATTAAACCAACAAAAATCCCAAATTTCTGACCAAAAAGTTCACGCGTGGGATGAAGGCGAGTGAACATCAATCACGATTACAACAAACAGGTTTGGAGCGCCGGAGGGGATTTGAACCCCTGTAAAATGGATTTGCAGTCCATCGCGTAACCAGGCTTTGCTACCGACGCTTCGTATTGTCGCCGAAAAAGGGATACTATTTCAACACGAGCAAAGAATTGCTTTGCGAGTTACATAGATTAATTGTGGCGGCAAGTTCTTTCAAGACCGCTTGCTCGCTAAAGCACCCCCTGCCACACTAGTCAGGTTTGAGGAGATGATTGAATGGTTGACATCGCTGAGCGTTTCGTCGATTTACCTGCTGGAATCAAACCGTTTTTGTCCGCTCCACCTCCTGATGTAATCCGCTGGACAGTAGGTGAACCGGCATTTGATACACCTCAACCAATTGTAGAGGCCGCCATTAAATCTCTCAATGAAGGAAATACAAAATACACCCGCTCAGAAGGTTCTCTAGAGCTATGTGAATGCTCGGCTAATCGCCTTCGTGAGCGCTACGGTATTCCCGCAACAACAGAAAGCGTCATCATTACTCCTGGAGCAAAGCAAGCCTTGCTCTACACTTTCATGGTTTGTTGTGAGCCGGAAGATGAAGTCATTCTACTAGCGCCTGCATGGCCGTCATATGATATTCAATGCAGAATGTTACAACTAAAGCCAATCCATGTTCCTGTCAACAAAGAAAATTTTCACCCCGACTTAGATGCAGTTGAAGCGGCTATTACTGACAAAACCAAGGTGTTGGTGATGAATTCACCTAACAACCCAACAGGAGCTGTCTATACCCCTGAGGAAATCACCCAACTTTTAGAAATCGCCAAGAAACACGACCTTTGGTTAATCTCAGATGAAATATACGCGCGTCTCAACTGGACTGAATGGGATCATCTTTCACCTGCTAGTCTTGAAGGAGGAGGTGAGCGAACAATCGTAATCACTGGTTGGTCGAAGTCTTTTGCCATGACGGGATGGAGAATTGGAGTTGTCTCCGGACCTGAAAAGGTAATGCGAGCAATGGGGAAATTGCAAGCTAATGCGTGTTCTCATGTTCCTTCGTTTTTGATGGATGCGGCATTAGCCGCACTGACATCTGAAATTGATGATGCTGTTGAAGAATTCAAACAAAATTACTTGATACGCCGACAAATATTGATGGATGGAATTGCCGCAATTGATGGGCTTTCTATGCCAGAGCCTGAAGGCGCATTCTACGGCTTTGTTGACATCTCTGAAACAGGAATGGATTCCACCACCTTTGCCACTAAAGCGCTGAATGATGCAAAGGTGCAGCTCATCCCAGGTGGATTGCTTGAGGGCGGGGAAGGATTCGTCAGAATCTCTTATGCTTGTGATGAAGATACATTACGAGAAGGTCTCAGTCGTATCTCAAACTGGCTAGATTCTATTTGAGGATGAAAAATGAGTAAACCAATTCTCTACTCGTTCAGACGATGCCCCTATGCAATACGCGCTAGGATGGCCATTATTCGCTCAAATACCGATGTTGAACACCGAGAAGTATTGTTACGAGACAGACCAAACCACATGATGAAGATTTCACCAAAGGGTACAGTACCTGTCATGCAATTGGCTGATGGAACAGTGATTGAAGAAAGTCTAGAAATCATGCAATATGTTCTCAATTGGCAATTAAATCAAGATGAAGAGGAATGGGTTAGAAAAAATGATTATGAATTTAAATTTCATCTAGACCGATACAAATATCCCAATCGTTATGATAATGTTGACAGTATTGAACACAGAAATAAAGCAGCAGAATATGTCTTTGAACTGAATAAAAAAATTATTGAAAAGACAATCTCAACTCCTCTTAGTGATGCTCTATTCCCTTTCATAAGGCAATTTGCCAATCACGATAGGCAGTGGTTTGATTCTCAAGATTGGCCCCATGTTTACACTTGGCTTGCAAGTAACTTAGACTGCGAAGAATTCGCAATTTGTATGACTAAATATCCGCAATGGATAGAATAACGTATTTTGAAATCAGTATTGCTCTATAATTAGAGTTGTATGAGTTTCAACAACCGCTGCATCAGGAGCTGTCAACCATATTCGATCAAGGAGTTCACGCAGAGCGTGGGTATCAGAAACTGAAACTATCAGAAGTAGGTCGGCATCTAAGCCACCCCCAACTTCGTAACATGTAAGCACGCCATCCCACATTGAGAACTCACCGGCCAAAGTACCTACCTCGGTACCTGGTCCTAACTTGATTCGTACAAGTGCAGAGAGGCCAACCCCTCGCTCAATTATTGTGTAGCGCTGAATCACATCTTCCTCAAGTTTTTTCATGCGTGTACGCACTGTACGCTCAGAAACGCCAGTCGCTTTAGCGAGATCTACAAATGAAGTTCGTGAATTATCTCTTAATGCACCGAGAAGTGCGCGGTCGGTTGAATCTATGTTCATGGGGCGGCGCTTCCGCATTTCGTATATTAATCCTATGATGTGGCGCTCTTTTGGGTGTAATTCGGTGCTTTTTACCGGATAAGGGTATAATTGTTTTTTGCTAAATTTTGTTTTTTTGTAGGTTTTTTTGATGGGTAAAATTGAATTTGATTCAAAAATCAGTGATTTTATTTTACGAAAATTATCATTGGGTTCAAATGGGCCGAGCCGTTGGATGGGTCATGCAAAGTGGTTCAGACTCGGCTTTGAGTCAACTACGAGTGCAGGAATTTCTTGATGAAGTCTGCAACTTAGAAAGTTGCGAAAAACACATTTCGTGGTACAATGTTGATGTCGCCACTATGCTTGAGGGATGCAAAATACGAGGGCATAGCACCAATCCAGAAGATGGG